>NZ_JBFTSN010000112.1:0-17238 GCF_056400045.1 Paenibacillus sp. 01L418 | reverse complement strand
GCATAAATCCAAATAAAATCAGTTTATTCCACTTCGTATTTATAAGAAGCAGTTGAATCTCTTTGATCATTAAAATGTAAAAAAATAGAGCTATGAAAACCCCGCTGATTAACACAAAGAAGTTCCACCACTCATTAACGTGAAGTCCCTCCATATAATCAAACGAAAAGAAATTGAGATGAATCAGATCGGTTACAACGTAGAACACATTTGGCGAGAGCAGGATGAAAACGATAAAGAAAACAAAACTAACCAGCATATTTCTTTTCTTATGCGACTTAAATAAAGGCAGCAAAAAAGACAGCTCAAGTGCTGCAAAAGCAAGAAATAAATTAAAAATCATAAATGAATAATAGTTATCCAACGTAAACAGAAGCGCTATATACGTAAAAAAAGATATTCTCGCCTTAAAACGATTATTCATCCAAACACTCCTATTGTTATCCATTTTATGCATTTTCGGGTGAAAGGTATCAAAAGCCTTGCGAGATTGCCTCGCAAGGCTTTTTCGTTCTACTTTTGAAGCCGATTGGCTAATATTTTCCCTAATGCCTCTTCCGCTGCAAAAACTTCAATCGGGCTATCAGGATTTTCTCGGGTATGCTTTAACCGTTCAATTGATTCATCATTAATGTGAGCGGGATCAATGAAAGACAATGCCCATGCTGCCCAAAAACAAGCTTTATCATTTGTGGAAGCGAGTATTTGCAGTAAATAAGGGACGCTATGGCTGCCTATTCTCGTTAAAGTTAATGCAGAGGCCATTCTGAGCTGTTCATTGTCCTCCTTCAACAAGGCAGCAACCTGAGCAGTAGATTCTGATGCTGCTTCGCCAAACTCACCTAGTACAACAACGATCATAGTACGTACAGATACATCCCTTACATGCAGTTGTTCGATTAAAGCTGGAATTACACTTGTCCCTTGTTTTTTCAAATTATGTATCGCATGAAACGCTTCTTGTGTATTTGTGCTGCCTAGTTTCATGATATTAGCATCAAATGGTTTTAAGTCAGACATTGTTTTATCTCCTTTTTATAAGATGAAAAAAACAAATCCTTTAATGTATACAAATCTTAAAAAGATGACACACTACATTTTTCCATTCCAAATGTAAAACGTTTTTTTCTGAAAGAATGTTGCGGAACATACACCTCTAAGCTCAGGTATCAGCTCATTGTAAGTACAACTCATGAATTTTTCCTTATAATCTACATTATCCAACATTAGGATTGAACATTTGTTCATTTATGATTTTACATATGTTCAAAGTCGTGTTATTATAAGCGTGAAATTAAGCATTCGTATAAGGGGAAGGTGAACTGGCTATGTTAAATTTGTCTGGAATGATTGATCATACGCTTTTGCGTGCAGATGCCACAAAGTCTGAGATTACAAAATTAACGGCAGAAGCGAGAAAATATAGTTTTGCTTCCGTTTGCGTCAATCCAACTTGGGTAGCTTACGCTGCTGAGCAATTGGCAGGCAGCACCGTTAAGGTTTGTACAGTAATCGGATTTCCATTAGGGGCTTCTACTACGGAGACAAAGGCCTTTGAAGCTAAGAACGCTATTGCAAATGGAGCGACTGAGGTTGATATGGTCATTAACATTGGTGCACTCAAAGATGGCGACGACGACTTTGTACAAAAAGATATTCAAGCTGTTGTTGAAGCCGCTGCTGGTAAAGCCATTGTGAAAGTAATTATCGAAGCATCACTGCTTACAGACGATGAAAAAGTACGCGCTAGTCAGTTGTCTGATCGTGCGGGTGCGGATTTCGTGAAAACATCGACAGGTTTTTCAACTGGCGGAGCAACTGCTGAAGACGTAGCGCTTATGCGCAAAACGGTTGGGGACAAGCTCGGCGTTAAAGCTTCCGGCGGCATTCGCAGTCTTGAAGATATGGAAAAAATGATTGCAGCAGGCGCATCAAGAATCGGTGCCAGCTCAGGCGTGAAGATTATGGAAGGCGAGCAATCGACCTCTTCTTACTAAATAGATATGATGGTGCTGCTCCAATTTGGAGCAGCCTTTACAGGAGGATTGTAGGATGAAGGAACAGTTAATTAAAGAAGCGATTGAAGCCCGTCAGCATGCTCATATCCCCTACTCGCATTTTGCAGTTGGTGCCGCTCTACTAACAGGCAGCAAACGCATTTACCGAGGCTGTAATATTGAGAATGCATCGTTTGGATTAACGAATTGCGCTGAGCGAACGGCTATTTTCAAAGCGGTATCCGAAGGTGAACGCATCATTGAAGCTATTGCAGTAGTGGCAGATACCGAAGGTCCTGTATCTCCATGCGGCGCTTGTCGACAGGTATTGGCTGAATTTTGTGATGAGAATACAAAAATCTATTTAACAAATCTCCATGGGCATACAGAAGAATGGACCATGGCACAGTTGCTGCCAGGTGCTTTTCAAGCCTCCGATATGAAATAGTAATCTGTGAATCTATTGTAAGCGCTTCATAGTAATTCTAAACTCGCACAATATTAACTAACTAGGAGAATGAACCATGAAATTTTTAATCGCTATATTAGGTTTGCTTGTTGTTCTTGGGCTTTCTTACATCGCGAGCAATAACAAAAAGAACATTCGCTATAAACCGCTAATTATCATGGTCGTCCTGCAGGTGATCTTAGCCTTCGTTCTATTAAACACCTTAGCTGGTGCTGTTTTAATTAAAGGATTCTCCAGTATGTTTGAGAAATTGCTTGGCTATGCCCATACGGGGATTGAATTCGTATTTGGCGGCTTATTGAATGAAGGACAGTTTTCTTTCTTCTTGAGTGTACTGCTGCCAATCGTGTTTATTTCCGCGCTCATTGGTATATTGCAATACATCAAGGTTTTGCCGTTTATCGTCAAATATATCGGTCTTGTCTTGAGCAAAATAAATGGCATGGGAAAATTGGAGTCCTATAATGCGGTAGCTTCTGCGATTTTGGGACAATCAGAGGTTTTCATTTCCGTTAAAAAGCAAATCGGGTTGCTGCCTAAACATCGGTTGTATACATTGTGTGCTTCGGCGATGTCTACGGTGTCGATGTCGATTGTCGGCTCGTACATGCAAATACTCGATCCAAAATATGTAGTAACGGCGCTTGTGCTGAATCTGTTTGGCGGATTCATCATCGCTTCCATTCTTAACCCTTATAAGGTTGAGCCGGAAGATGATATTTTGCAGGTGCAAGAAGAAGAAAAACAATCCTTCTTTGAAGTGTTGGGCGAATATATATTAGATGGCTTCAAGGTTGCTATCATCGTCGCAGCTATGCTTATCGGTTTTATCGCCATGATCGCGCTCGTAAATGGACTTTTCAGCGGTATCATTGGCATCTCGTTCCAAGAACTGTTAGGCTATATTTTTGCTCCCTTCGCTTTTATCATGGGTGTTCCATGGAAAGACGCAGTCGACGCAGGAAGCATTATGGCTACAAAAATGGTATCCAACGAGTTTGTCGCTATGCTTGAGCTAGAAAAATATCCTAATTTGTCCGCTCGCGCTGTCGGCATTGTCTCTGTATTTTTAGTTTCATTCGCCAACTTCTCATCGATCGGCATCATTGCCGGCGCTGTGAAAGGCCTGCATGAAAAACAAGGTAACGTCGTGGCTCGATTTGGGTTAAAATTGTTGTACGGGGCTACTTTAGTTAGCGTCTTGTCTGCCATTATTGCCGGACTGTTTATTAAATAACAAGGAGCCTAAAACCAATGAACAAGTTTCAAAGAATTCACCTTGTTGTCATGGACTCTGTAGGTATCGGCGAGTCGCCGGATGCAGCAAGCTTCGGGGACGTTGATGTCGATACACTCGGTCATATCGCACGGGAATGCGGAGGTCTGGAGATGCCTAATATGGCTAAGCTCGGACTATCCAACATTAAGGAAATTGCTGGAGTGAAGGTCGCAGACCAGCCGCTTGCTTATTATACAAAAATGCAAGAAGCATCCAATGGCAAAGATACAATGACGGGCCACTGGGAGATCATGGGACTTCATATTGCAGTACCATTTCGTGTCTTCGCAGATGGATTCCCGCAGGAATTGATTGCTCGCATTGAAGCTCATACCGGTCGCAAGGTCATTGGGAACAAACCTGCAAGCGGCACTGAGATTATCGACGAGCTTGGTGAAGAGCATATGCAGACGGGCGCGCTGATTGTATACACTTCTGCTGATTCCGTGCTGCAAATTGCTGCTCATGAAGAGGTTGTTCCACTGTCAGAGCTTTATGAAATTTGTGAATTTTGCCGAGAAATCACACTGGAAGATCCCTACATGCTGGGGAGAATTATCGCACGTCCTTTTGTTGGCGAGCCAGGCCATTTCAAAAGAACATCCAATCGCCATGACTATGCGTTGAAGCCATTTAATAGAACAGTAATGAATGAGCTAAAAGATGGTGGATTTGATGTCATCGCTCTTGGTAAAATATCCGATATATACGATGGTGAAGGTGTTACGAAAACGGTGCGTACAGTGTCCAATGCAGACGGCATGGATCAATTTATCGCGACCCTTGACGAATCGTTTACGGGAATCAGCTTCTTGAACCTCGTTGATTTTGATGCGCTATTCGGGCATCGCCGCGATCCAAAGGGCTATGGACAAGCATTGGAAGAATATGATGCTCGTTTGCCAGAGGTTTTCGCCAAATTAACGGATCAGGATTTACTGATCATTACAGCCGATCACGGCAATGACCCGACTTATCATGGTACGGATCATACTCGTGAATATGTGCCTCTACTCGCATACTCGCCGCGTTTTCAACAAGCTGGTCAAGCTCTGCCGATAAGCGAAACCTTTGCAGATATTGGGGCAACCATTGCTGAAAACTTCGGAGTAAAGATGCCAGAGCATGGCAAAAGCTTTTTGGGACAATTAAAATAACGATTTTAGAGGAGAATGTTGATGAGCGTTCATATTGCAGCCGAACAAGGCCAAATTGCAGAAACCATTTTATTGCCGGGAGATCCGCTAAGAGCCAAATATATTGCGGATACTTATTTGGAGGATGTAATCTGCTATAACGAAGTTAGGGGCATGCTAGGTTTTACAGGTACTTATAAAGGAAATCGCATATCCGTGCAGGGAACTGGAATGGGCGTCCCTTCAATCAGTATTTATGTGAATGAATTGATTAAGGACTATGGCGTTAAAAATCTAGTTCGTGTAGGCACTTGCGGCGCTATGCAGGAAAGCGTGCATGTTCGTGAAGTTATTTTGGCGCAAGCCGCTTGTACAGATTCCAGCGTTAATCGCCATGTTTTTGGCGGATATGATTTCTCGCCAATCGGCAGCTTCTCCTTGTTAAAGGCAGCCTATGAGCGCGGTATTGAAAAAGGGCTAAAATTGCATGTCGGCAATATTTTCTGCTCGGATACTTTCTACCGCGATGATAAAACAATTGTTCAAAGACTGATGGATCACGGCGTTCTAGGTGTAGAAATGGAAACGACAGCACTTTATACTCTTGCAGCTAAATACGGCGTTAACGCACTCACGATTCTAACAGTAAGCGACCATCTTCTAACTGGCGAAGAAACGACTTCGGCAGAGCGTCAAAGCACCTTTAACGATATGATGGAAGTTGCTCTTGAAACCGTAATTTCACTATAATTTGATATTAAATAATCAATGAACAGCGAGGAGACAACAACATGAGAATGGTTGACCTAATTGAGAAAAAACGTGACGGCGGAGAGCTTACAACAGAGGAAATCAACTTTATTATTGAAGGCTATACGAAGGATGAAATTCCTGACTATCAGGTTAGCGCCTTGGCTATGGCTATCTTCTTCAAGGATATGACAGAGCGCGAACGCGCTGACTTAACGATGGCGATCGTGAATTCCGGCGATACGATTGATCTGTCGGCAATTGAAGGCGTGAAGGTAGATAAGCACTCCACTGGCGGTGTTGGCGATACAACTACGCTTGTACTTGCTCCACTTGTTGCTGCACTGGATATCCCGGTTGCCAAAATGTCAGGCCGCGGTCTTGGACATACTGGCGGTACAATCGACAAGCTCGAAGCCATTGCAGGATTCCATGTAGAAATCGGCAAGGATGAATTTGTGAACCTCGTGAACAAGGATAAAATTGCGGTTATCGGACAATCCGGCAATTTGACGCCAGCTGATAAGAAGCTATATGCTTTGCGCGATGTTACAGCAACGGTAGATTCTATTCCGCTCATTGCCAGCTCGATTATGAGCAAGAAGATTGCTGCAGGTTCAGATGCTATCGTGCTGGATGTGAAAACAGGCGCTGGTGCGTTTATGAAAACTGTTGAAGATGCCAAAGAGCTTGCACATGCTATGGTAAGCATCGGCAATAACGTTGGCCGTAAGACGATGGCCGTCATCTCAGATATGAGCCAGCCGCTTGGACTCGCAATCGGCAACGCGCTTGAAGTGAAAGAAGCAATCGATACACTTCAAGGAAAAGGACCTAAAGATTTGGAAGAGCTTTGCCTTGCACTAGGCARCCAAATGGTGTTTCTTGCGAATAAAGCTAGTTCTCTAGAAGAAGCCGAGGAAATGCTGAAGGAAGTTATTCGCAACGGCAAAGCACTCGAAAAATTCAAATCGTTTATCGCTAATCAAGGCGGCGATCCTTCGGTTGTAGATCATCCTGAGAAATTGCCGCAAGCGCCTTATCTGATTGAAGTGCCTGCCAAAGCAGACGGCGTGGTCACTGAAATTATTGCCGATGAGATCGGAACTGCAGCGATGCTGCTTGGAGCTGGACGTGCGACGAAGGAATCGGAAATTGATTTGGCTGTTGGCCTCATGCTGAATAAAAAAATCGGCGATGCGGTTAAAACAGGTGAATCCCTCGTTACGATTCATTCCAACCGTGAGAATGTTGATGATGTGCTTAATATCATTTACGAAAACATCCGCATCGGCAGCAGCGTAACACCACCCGTTCTCATCTACGGAATTGTGACAGAATAATATAATTACAAAGAGGACCGTTGGAGCTTGCCGTTTAGGCAGCTACAACAGTCCTCTTCTTTAATTACAGCAGACCATATGCACCGATTTAATTACCTTCAGCCAGCAACAGCTGCTCTGCTTTGAAATGTAGCTCCCATACGTTGCAGGTTTGATTTGCCAGTATAATACTGGTAGAATCCATCTCCGGGTAATAGGCAAACATAGCAGCTACACCTACATTTGAACCCTCTTTATACATTCGAATTAGTTTGCCATCATTATTGTAGAGAAAATGAAAGCCATATCCGTTTACGATTTTGCCCCATTCATACTTTTGTTCGATGGCAGAATGAGGCTTCATGATCTCGGTCGTCATCTCCTCGGATAACAACCTTCCATTAATGAGTGCACGCATGAACAAGTCAAGGTCGCCGACAGTAGTAAATGCACCTCCATCAGAAGTACCCATTGGCGGATAGGAATATATGTTTTTACGCCACGCGACTATATTTTGTTTGTCGTAAATGGCGGCGTAGCCTTCAGCAATAGGAGCATCTCCCTCATCTTTTGAGCTAAATGCTGTATTCTGCATCCCGCAAGCACGAAATATATGTTCATCTACATAGCTTCGATAGTTTCCATTGGTTGCTTTCTCAATCGCGAGGCCTAGCAGCACAAATGCACAGTTATTATAGCTGACGTTAGTTCCCGCCTTGAATTTGGGTTTCTTATACGCAAACTGAGGAATAAAATCAGCACAATCTCTTATCGAGTAATTGGGCTTGTTTATGAACAAATCCTCGTAGCTCTCTCCCATTTCTTCATCTGCATCATCARCAATACCTGACGTATGCGTAAGTAAATGAGTGATCGTAACGTCGCTTGGTATTTTGGTGCCAGTGAGGTCGATGATTGCTGTAATTCGGTCTTCCAGCTTTATTTTGCCTTGCTCAACAAGCTGAAGTATCGCAACTGCAGTAAACAATTTGGTAATCGAAGCTGTATCGAACATCGTATTCATCTGGTTTGCCACTTTAAATCCTCTATGTGCAAAGCCGTATGCTCGAGCGAATATGACCTTGCCGCCTTTGTTCACTAATACTGCACCTGAAAAATGATGCTGCTCATGATACTGATCAAATAAGGAAGTTAGTTCTTTTTCCATCTCTAAAACCCTCTCATTATTAACATAGCTTCATTTTACCATTTGCATATTTCCATATCCGATAAAGTTTAACTATAATGATTTGTTATCAGGTTTTAGTACTCCTGAGAGCCGCGGCTTGTTCATTACCCGATTAAAGGGGCAGACCCACCTAACAAGCCATTTACCTCATTGCCTTCCTTACGCCAATATTCCATGCCGCCAAGCATCTCCTTTACCTTAAAGCCAAGCCCAGATAAACGAGCGGCACCTTTGGCAGCTCCATTGCATGCCGGCCCCCAGCAGTATACAACAATGACTTGTTCCTTTGAGAAGGATGAAGTCCTCTCCTCATTAATCATATTGGACGGCAGGTTAATCGCACCAGGAACATGGCACTCTTCATAAGCTTTTGCGCTGCGAACATCGATGAGCAGAAAGTCATTAACGCCCCGCTTCATATCATGACATACGTCAGAAACATCTGTTTCTACAGCCAGTTTGTTCATATAATGACGATGGGTATCCTCCGGTGAAGCTGCTGGTGTTTCAAGAACAAGCGATACATAAGATTCGTTTTCCATTTCCGCTGCCTCCATTTGGGCTGTTATATTTAAGCCGTTCGATTTCTTAAATACAATTTAGCACAGCCTTAAACAATGGAGTTATCGATAGAAATCTATAGTACACTTCATTAATTTTGATGATTAACCCCGCCAACAAGCTCTAAGAACCCCGTAAACGCTTTGGATTTCCATTTCTTCTTGGCATAGATGAGCTGTGTATAGAACTTACAATCGGGGTGCGCAAAAGGAACAGCAATCAACTCGCCTTTCTGAACCGCATCAGCAACGACAATACGCGGCAATAAAGCAATTCCAAGACCGTACATCACACACTGCTTAATCGCTTCTAAATTGCCAAACTCATACGATAATGTATAATTCACATGGTTATGTTTGAGTACCTTGAGCAGCATAGCCCGGTAGGTGCAGCCATTCTCTGTTAAAATCATCGATTCGTTCTCCAAATCTTCAACCTGCACCTTATCAAAGCTTACGAAGCGATGATCGGGACTTGCAATGATGACAAGCTCCTCTTCCCTCAAAATACAGCTGTGAAGCTCAGGATCAGCAAACGGCGGATCTAAGATGATCCCGACATCTAAAGCTCCCTCTTTTACACTCTCGATAATTACCGGTTCATTCCCCGGCTGAATGACAATGTTAACCTGCGGGTAGCTTAAACGATACGCCTGAAGATGCGGGGGGAGGAAAAAAGCAGCCAATGTCTCAATCGTACCAATGGTCAGCGTGCCCTTCGACTGTGTGGAGAGAACTTCTTTTGACTCCTCATGCAGCCTAACGATATCGTCGGCATATTGCAATAGCGTTTCCCCGGCCATCGTTAGCCTCATTTTCCTCCCAAATCGCTCCACTAGAACTGCCCCATACGATTCTTCAAGCTTCTGAATTTGAGTCGTAATACTCGACTGCGCATAACCCAGAGTTTCAGCAGCTCGTGTGAAGCTCCCCCACTTTGCTACTTCGCGAAATGTTTTTAAGTACGTTAATTCCAAGGCGCTATTCCCCTTTCTATAGGGAGAATCGTTCCCCTATTATAACTAGGATTTAGCTGTTGTTCATTCGTATTTCACAACATTAAATACGTCCTAACATGATGCGCAAGCCGACTACGATCATGGACGGCACTAATAACTTATCGCTTTTTCCCCAAATAGGAGATGTGCTATGTGGCGACTGTATCTCGTAATTCTTTGAATCTGCAAATTCCTTCAACCGATCTTGCGAGGAGTCTGTTTCACCATTAGGATATCCAACTTCGACCTGCCCATTTTCTACTTTAGATGCCGTTATCCAGCTTGGGGATAGCAATTTAAGATTAGGAGGGATGTCAGATAAGAAAAAGACGTATTCTTCACCGGATTTGAACTTCATAGAAAAATCAGGACATGCATTTCCAGCTGGATATTTGCTTCTATTGTCTATCGTTTCTGGCAAATAAATCGTCTGCGGCGCTTTGCCCGGTCCAGCATATGAAGTAACAGCCAGTGTAACTTTTCTTCCGTCCTCACTTATATCAGCCACCTTGCCATAAACCATAGCTTTCGACTCATAAGCCTCTTCAAAGTTCCATGGGATAGGTGAGCAAGCATGGACAAAATTAGCGTTCACTACGATAAACAAACAGATGAAGCTAAGTGTTAGTAATAGTACTTTATTTCTCATGTTCATCACTCCCATTCATTCTTATATCCTATAACGATGGGATGGAAATAATTGTTGCTGCTCTGCTGCCGACTTCAAAGCAATAACCGCAGTCGCATCTAATTTAAGTCAACGGACTAATATCTTTTCGAAAATAATAATGTTTGCTGCCTAAGGGCGCGTCTTCAAAAACCGCCACTTCTCTATAACCGTTTTTCTTATAAAATTCCGGCGCCTGAAAACTAAACGTGTTTAGCTTAATGAAGGTGCATTTCTTCTCTTTAGCTATTTTCTCTATTTGGGATAGCAGCTGGCTGCCGAGACCTGTGCCTCTAAGAGCTTGATCTACCCACAAAATATCGACCTCTATCCAATTCCAGCAAAAGACGCTTAATAGTCCGCCAAGGATTTTGCCTTCATCATCCTTTATCGTCAGGTTTATTTCCTCATAATTGTTTTTCAACTCGTCGGGGACATGCCCATGATTATACTCGATCAGTTTTCTTTTCACGTATTCGCTTTCTTCTTTGCTTCCATAAGTAATTTCAGCTGACACTAGTTTCCACCGCCAAATAAGATAATATAATGATCACTTTCCAATTATAGTATATTKCACATTCAAGATGAAGCGTTTTGCTTATTCATGGAAACGGCTGCGGAAGCTGCTTGGCGACTCTCCCGTCCAACGTTTGAACTGCCTGCTGAAGTGCGCAATATTATGGTAGCCAAGCCTCGCCGATATCGACTCTACCGTTGCTTCGGGATTCATCAACAGCAGCTTCGCTTTTTTCAGCATCAAAGTGGACAAATATTGACGGGGAGACACGCCATACACCTGGGTAAACATGCGATTGACCGACGACATGCTGTAACCCACCGAATCCGCAATTAATTTTATCGTCTCCATCTCGTCCTCCTGCTCTCTTCTGCTTGCCGCACCCTCAACCGTACGCTCCAGCATAGTCGCAATCTGTGCTGCTGCAGCCGATTTTCGTGCACCAGCCTCATCACCGCGGTTAAGCTCAGACAGCGTACCGCTTAATCCGGCAAACAGTTCAAATAAAGCAGACAAAATATTCATGCGAGATTCTACTCGTACCACTGCTTCTTCAGAGGTTAATGCCATTAATTTATCCAAAGCTGGCTTGATTGCTACTGCCAGCTCACTGCCAGCTTCGTGAAAACAATGGCTATTGCGAATAAGAAGCTCACGGAAAGACCTCTCATCCACGTCAAAATGCAAGCAGTAATAGGTCATTTCATCATTACAAACGACAGAGCTTTCATGATTGTCCCCTGGATTGAGCAATATAAGATCACCTGGACCTTGCTTATAGGCATGTCCGTTAACCTTCATCTCCTGCGTTCCCGATAATACGAGATTCACTTCAAATAGAGGATGCTTATGCAGCGGGTATTTCCATTCCGGATCAACCGTACGCCAGTGTGCTGCAAAAACACGGAAGGTGGAATCCATATCAGGCAGCATAAATTCCTTTCTAGCTGACTCTATTTTTATTTGCATAAGCGCGCTTCTCCTTCCTTATTTGCATGCCCAAAAATATGATTGATTTGGGTAAATATCAACATGGTATGGATATGGGAACGGGTTAAAATCATTGCTATGATATAGATAGTATAGATTACAATTCATTTCCTAAAAAGGAGAAAAGATATGACTGCCATCCAAAATCCGCTTTTACCTGGCTTTAATCCAGACCCCTGTATTTGCCGTGTAGGAGAAGACTACTATATTGCGGTTTCAACCTTCGAATGGTTTCCCGGCGTTGGCATTTACCACTCTAAGGATTTAAAAAACTGGAGGCTTGCCGCAAGACCTTTAAGCAGGCTCAGCCAGCTAAACATGATGGGCAATCCTGATTCTGGCGGTATTTGGGCTCCTGCACTATCCTATAGCGACAATAAATTTTGGCTGATCTATACCGATGTGAAAGTGACCGAAGGGCAATGGAAAGACTGCCACAACTATTTGGTTACCTGCGACACGATTGATGGTGAATGGTCCGAGCCCATTCATGTGAATAGCTCCGGCTTCGATCCATCGTTGTTCCATGACGAGGACGGCAAAAAGTATTTTGTAAACATGATGTGGGATCAACGGGTCGGCCATCACAACTTCTATGGTATTTTGCTACAGGAATACAGCGCGAGCGAGCAAAAGCTAATCGGCAAACCTGAAATTATTTTCAAAGGAACCGATATTAAGCTGACCGAAGCTCCTCACCTTTATAAAATGAATGGCTACTATTACTTGCTTACGGCTGAGGGCGGCACCAAATATGAGCATCAGGCGACCATCGCTCGCTCCAAACAGCTTGCCGGACCATATGAGGTGCATCCGGAAAATCCGTTAATCTCATCGTTCCATGCACCGCGTATTCCATTGCAAAAGGCTGGCCATGCTTCTATCGTTCAAACGCATACCGGCGAATGGTTCTTAGTGCATCTTGTTGGACGACCTCTCTCTAGAGAAGGCCAGCCGCTGCTTGATCCGCGTGGTTACTGCCCGCTTGGCAGAGAAACAGCTATTCAGCGGCTCGAATGGCGCAATGATTGGCCTTATGTCGTTGGCGGCAACCAGCCTTCCCTTGTCATTGAAGGACCTAACATTCCCGAAGTGAAATGGGAACGCGATTATCCAGTTAAGGATGATTTCGATAGCAGCACGCTAAATCTGCATTTCCAAAGCCTGCGCATCCCTTTAGGAGATCAAATTGTTTCTTTGACCGATAACCCTGGACATCTTCGTCTATACGGCAAAGAATCATTGACTTCTAAATTTACGCAGTCATTTATCGCAAGGAGATGGCAGCATTTCAACTTTACAGCTGAAACAAAAATCGCATTTCAACCGACGTCCTTCCAACAATCAGCTGGGCTTGTGAACTACTACAATACGCAAAACTGGACATCCTGCCAAATTTCATGGAATGAGGAAAAGGGAAGAATTTTGCAGCTTGTTGCATGCGATAATTTTTCGTTCTCTGAGCCGCTTCAAGGAAACGAAATAGCAATTCCAGAAGACGTTGCCTATGTGCATGTCCGTGTTGACGTAGAGAATACACTGTACTACTACTCTTATTCGTTTGATGGCAAGAGCTGGACTCGTCTGCCTGTAAACTTCGAATGCTACAAGCTATCGGATGACTACATTCAAGGCGGCGGCTTCTTCACAGGCGCATTCGTCGGCATGCAGTGTCAGGATACATCGGGACGCAGCCTGCACGCAGACTTTGATTATTTTATATACGACAATCATTAATGAAGCAAGAAAGCTTTTGGGAGCTGAGCATCGTTCCTAAGAGCTTTCTTTTTTTATACTTTGCATAAACGAAAGAACCTCCATAATCACTGCTGTGATTGGAGGTTCTTGTACGGTTCAGATACTGCCAAGTGGACGACGTCCCATCATCAGCTTTAGCCTTTGACCGAGCCTGCTGCTATGCCTTCAACGATACGATCGCTTAAGAATAAGAATGCAATCAATATTGGCAATATACTAATCATTAATGTAGCGCCGATTGCGCCCCAGTCCGTCGTATATTGGCCGATGAAGTTTTGCACGCCGACCGTCAGCGTTTTATAGGCATCTGAGCTTATAAATGTATTAACGAAAATAAATTCATTCCAATTATAAATCATGTTAATAATGCCTGTCGTTGCGATAACAGAGCCTGTCATCGGCAGTACGATTCGGAAAAATATTTTGTTCACGGAGCAGCCGTCGATAACCGCCGCTTCCTCTACCTCACGCGGCAAAGCATAATAGAAGCCAAGCAGGATCATAATCGTGATCGGCATATTGAACGCTACATAAGACAAAATAAGCGACAACGGATGATCAATAAGATGTATTTTGTTGAAAATGCTGAACAACGGAATGAGCGTCGAATGCACCGGAATCATCATCGCAACCATGAATAGACCGAGTACAAAAGAGCTGCCTTTCCACTTCAACCTTGTTATCGCGTAGGTAACTAGGCTGCCTAACACAATCGTAAGCACCGTCGCAACAACTGTAATCCATACGCTGTTGAAAAAATAAACATCAATATTTCCAGCGCTCCATACCTTCTCGTAATTTTCCCACCTAGGATTCATAGGCAGTGACAGCGGAGGAAGATTGAATACTTCCTGATTGTTTTTAAGCGAGAAAAACAGCAGCCATACGAGCGGGAAAATTTGCAATATGGCAACGACCGATAACACGATATATAGTACGGAATAACCCAGTTTGCTTGCTATCCAAGCGCCGGAGCTTTTGTTTCCGTTCCTCAGCTGTCCTGCAGTTCCGGGCATCATGAAGCTTCCCTCCTTACGAATATTGAATCGTATCTTTTGTAGCAGTCAATTTTCGGATTATCCAAGTTACGATGAGACAAATGATAAGCAGGAAGAAACCAATTGCACTGCCATAACCAAAGTCATATGCCCGGAAAGCCTGGTGATACATGTACGATGCCATCACTTCACTGGAACCGTTTGGTCCACCATCTGTCATGACATAAATCAGATCAAAGTATTTAAGCGATCCAACAATTGCCAGCACGATCGTTACTTTAATGACCTCCATCGCCAGCGGAAGCTTGATCTTGTAAGCGATTTGAAAGGCATTCGCGCCGTCAATCTTCGCCGCTTCCTCAAGTGAAGCTGGGATGTTCTTAAGCGCAGCGTAATAAATTAAAATATAAAAGCCCGCATACTGCCATAGGATTGGAATGAATAGAGCAAACAATACCAGTGAAGACTCAGCCAGCCATGCGGGAGGATTTGCAAACCCAATGGATTCGAGAAAGCTGTTCAGAATCCCATTCGTTGGATGATAAATTTTCAGCCAAAGCTGTGCAATCGCTACGGACGACAGCAGCATCGGAATCAAATATATTTTGCGAAAAAAATTGACGCCTTTTAGTTTGGCGGACAACACCATAGCAATAACTAAATAGAGAATGAGACTAAGTGTTGAAAAAACAGCTAACATAAGCGAATGACCAGCGCTGTTCCAAAACATTTTATCCTTAATTAGAGCTTGATAATTATCCAAACCAATAAATTTCATCGCTCCAATACCATTCCACTGGTTTAATCCATAATAGCCAGTCAGAACGATTGGAATATATACAATAGCTAATATCAGAAGCAGGGAAGGCAGCACATACAGCGCAATTATTCTTTTGTTCGACATGACCTTATCCAAATTAGCCGACTCCTTTCTCATTCTCAAGCAGTAAGCGTTTACCCGGCATCCTCTGCCGGGCAAACGGCTTCCCTGCTCCCTATTCTAGAAGCTGTCAGTTTCCTTTGGAAATGGCCGCATCATGCTCTTCAGAGAATTTCTCTGGCGTCACTGCTTTGCCGAATAACGCTTGAATTTGGTTGAGGTGCATTTCTGCGGCATTTGCTTGCATTTGTACATCTGCAAACAAGGTGATGCTGCTAGCTTTGTTCATTTCATTGAATAGATCTACATATAGCTGAGGCAGCTCAAGCTTGGAAGTATCCACCTTCGTTGCTGGAATAACACCTGCTCCAGTAACGGATTGCTCGCCCCATTTTTCCACAAAATATTCTACGAAAGCTTTCGCTTCTGCTTTGACGTTTGAGCTTTCTGAAACGAACAATCCAACGCCTGGTCCGCCTACCCAGCTGTTGATATCRCCTTTGCCGCCTTCAACCGTTGGGAACTTGAAGAAACCAACGCTGTCGCGGAACTCTTTAGGAATATCTTCATTCGTTGTGAAGTTAGGAAGCTCCCACGTACCCATCATGTACATAGCCGCTTTGCTGTTCAGAAACTCTGATTTTGCTTCTTCGTTGGACAAGCCGTTAAAGCCTTTTACGAATGCGTTGCTGTCTACTAGCGATTGAACCTCACTAGCCGCTTTTACCAGGTTTTCATCCTTGAAAGATCCTGAGCCGCTAATCGCTTTGGACAATGCTTCTTGTCCTGCAAAACGATCTGCAAGGTACATGTACCACAATGATCCAGTCCAACGATCCTTGTTGCCAAGGGCGATTGGCGCGACACCGTTTTCAGAGAGCGTTTTCACAACTTGCTTAAATTGCTCGTAGGTTTGCGGCACTTCCAGCTTGTATTTCTCAAAAAGCGCTTTATTGTAATATACCGGGGAAATATTGAATTCAAGCGGCAAACCATACGTTTTACCGTCTACAGCATAAGCCTCTGTTGTGCCGCTGACGAATTTGCCATTAAGATTTCCGCTAAGCAGATCATCCAGCGGTGTGAACAGCTTGCCCTCTACATACGGCTGAAGGAAGCCCGCTGCCCAAGTCACACCTACATCCGGCAGTTGATTTGATGCTGAAAGCACTTTCAATTTATTTTTATATTGTTCGTTATCCAGCACTTCTTGTTTGATCGTAACGTTAGGGTTCTCTTTTTGATATTCAGAAATAATTTGATTCACAATTTTGTTTTGTCCAGCCGATACGCCCTCAGGCCATAAGTGCATAAAATTAACCGTTACTTTCTCGGAACCGCTTCCATTTGCACCATTCTTTGAACCCTCTTTACCGCCATTGTTCGAATTTTGACCGCAGCCTGCTGCAACAACTGCAAGACATAGAGTCAATAGGAGAATCGTCCATTTCTTTTTGAACACGTTTACAACCCCTTTTCTGCTGGTGATAGATTTGAATCTTACAAATCCATTTTATCAACACGATGTCAGCATCGTAAGGGTACATGAATTGGGGAAAATACTACTTTTATTGGATTGTCTCCTCGGAATGAGCGATCGTTCTTCGGTATTGACCCGGGCTAGTTCCTTCAAGCGAACGAAACACTTTCACAAAATATTTCGCCGTTTGATAACCGACTTGTTCTGCAATATCAGCAATCGCAAGTCTTGTTGTTGACAGTAATTCC
>NZ_JBFTSN010000111.1:0-17240 GCF_056400045.1 Paenibacillus sp. 01L418 | reverse complement strand
AAACTATATAGGGTATGATATGACGCTATCGAACTGCGGTATGGACTAAACGTCCATTACAATTAGGCTGTAAACTATTTTAATGAAAATAGGTAACGGAGTAACCAACTGTTCAAATATAACTCTATTCATTCATCACGCAAAAAAGGAGCTGCTGTACAAGGCTTATAGCCTCGAACAGCAGCTCCTTCTCTATTTTCAACCGCTTAGTAAGCTTGTTGAATTAATGCGGCAGCGCCGATTAGTCCAGCGTCCTGCTGAAGCTTCGCGGGTACGATAGCCGTTTCCCTGCCTGATGGGTTAAGCGCGTTTTTGGATACATAGTCTCTAACGGCTGCAAAAAGTGGTTCGCCTACTTGTGAGACGCCGCCGCCGATAACGATTTTGTTCGGATCAAGAATATTAATTAGCGATACGCAGCCCATGCCGATTGTTTTAAAAACACTGTTAACCAGCTCGGACATTTGGGGGTCGCCTTGCGCCGCCAGCTCAAAAGCTTCTTTGGAAGAAACGTCTCGGCCGAGCAGCTCCGTCGCTTGACGGGCAACGGCTGTACCGGAAGCGACGACTTCCCATGGCGTACCGGCTTGATCCATAATCATAAAGCCAGCATCGCCGGCATTTCCTGTTGATCCAGTAAGCAGCTTGCCATGCATAAAGATGCCGGCGCCAATGCCTGTGCTTATCGTAATAAAGATGAAATGCTCGGAATCCTGTGCAGCGCCGACCCATTTCTCAGCAAGGGCAGCAGCAGTTGCATCATTCTCCATCTTAATCGGAAGAGGAAGATGGGCTTGCAATGCCTCTACAACGGGGAAACCCCACCAGCTTTTTAAGTTTGGAGGGCAAGTCAGCTCACCCTTGATCGTATTAAGCGGTCCGGGTGCACCTACTCCGACTCCTTTAAGCGTCTCTAGTGATAGCCCATTTTGCTCGGCCAGCTGCTTTACCGCGTCTGCAACCTGCGCAAGCATGTCTGCGGGCGTGATCTGCAGATTAGTTTTTAATGAACCTTTCGCAATAACGTTTCCTTGCTCGTCTACGAAGCCAAATGCTATTTTTGTTCCACCAATATCAATTCCTACTGCAATACTCACGTAATACCCTCCAATGATATGAAAATGACTGTGAACCTTTGAGAAAAAGTCTATCATACTACAGGAATATTAGAAAGAACCGAACGTATCAGTGCCTTTTGGAAGCGTATGCTTTTTTGATCAACTAATGCTGTACAAAAAGTGAGGAGTGTAGTAATATCCAATCGAATGAAGTGCTTGAGAGAGGATCCTTTGCGGCGCAAGGGGTCCTCCGTGCGTATATCATCAACCTAGAGAAGAAGGTAGCTGCCCAAATGGAATCCGAGGCCAAGGAAAGTTCGCGAATCATGAAGTTCGGTATGCCAATGACTGCAAATGTATGGAGAAATGCCCGCATCGATTTAGGTGCATCCTGTCTTTTCAGCTTATTTAATGTCGTCATGAACCAGTTCTATGTAGCATTCGCGATTCAACAAGGAGCAAGCAATTTTCAAGTTGGATTATTGTCAGCAGCACCTGCCGTTGGTTTATTGTTTTCACCATTTTGGGCGTCTTGGATTGAGAAAGCGAATAACCCCAAGCCGTTCGTCGTCATTCCTAATGCCATCGGCAGATTACTGCTGCTGTTGCCGGCTTTTTTCGCTTATCCATCCTTGTATGTAGTGGCTGCGCTTGTATTTCAGCTGTTAATGGGCATTCAGGCTCCTGCATATGCGGCATTAGTATCGCGCATGTATCCTTCTGATTTGCGCGGAAGACTAATGGGGTATGTCCGGGTGGCAATGGGGATTATTATGATCCCGCTTGCTTACTTTGTTGGCAGCTGGTCGGATGCCTTTGGGCCGTCAGGACCACTCATTGCGGCTTCCATTGCGGGTTTTCTTTCTATAAGTCTATTTAATACACTGAAGCTGCCAGTACAGAAGGCACCTGATAAACCTGCTTCTCTGAAAAAAACGAGCCGATTCCCGCTTCAGGAGCAGTGGAAGCTTATTAGAGAAAATCGAACGCTAGCTGTTTTTTTAGCGGCGACTACACTTACCGGGTTTGGCAATATGTTTGCAAATCCGTTGTATCAAATTATACAGGTAGATGTGCTTCAGCTTTCCAATTTGCAAATTGGTTATGCTCGTGTCGCTTATTTTACAGCGCTGCTGCTTACGTTCTGGATAGCGGGCTGGATGATCGATCGCATCGATATTAAATATACGCTGTTATGCGGCATTGCAGCTTACGCTATAGTGCCGATGTTATATGGGCTTTGGG
This sequence comes from Paenibacillus sp. 01L418, assembly GCF_056400045.1. Taxonomy (NCBI): domain Bacteria; kingdom Bacillati; phylum Bacillota; class Bacilli; order Caryophanales; family Paenibacillaceae; genus Paenibacillus; species Paenibacillus sp. 01L418. The sequence goes on along the minus strand of NZ_JBFTSN010000111.1, from coordinate 14,937 downwards.
GCAGCTATGCCGCGGTCATAACTGGCAATGCGATACAAGGAATCGGGGAAGCGATTTGGGATATCGGCATATTGGCATTTGTCTTCCGACTGGCGCCTGGCCGGGAAGCAATGGTTTTCGGGCTGCATTTGATGCTTTTTGGCGTTCGAGGAACGATTGGGCCGACTTTAAGCACATCGCTTTCGCATAGTGTATCTCTGTCATTGCTGCTGGTTATTGCTTCTATATGCGGATGGATCGGTACGTTTCTATTTATATCAGGCAATTGGAAGCGGAACCCGCTCACTCAAAAAGGTTAATTTTCGCTTCAGTTTACGTTCATCTCATGTTCATAATCGAATGCTAGAATGTTATGAATAGAAGCTATTCATTACATATTCGTAGGAGATGAACGATATGAACAAATGGAAAGTGATGCTTAGCGCTGTCGTTATCGCTGCTGCTTTGGCAGGCTGCGGAGCTCAGGACGAACAGGTTTCATCCGATCAGCAAGTGGATGCTCAGGGCAAAGTACAGCGGAATGGAGCCAGAGCGGGCATGGGGCAGATGGGGGCTCAAGCGGATTTGATGGGTAAAGTGAAATCGGTGGATGGCCAAACGATTACCCTCTACAAATCGGCTATGGGACAAGTCGGTCCGCCGCAAGGGGATGGAACGGGCAATATGCCTGGAGCGGGCGAGGGGCAGCAGCCTCCAGACGGCGCTGAACTTCCAGCAGAAGGTGAGGCTCCGCAACCACCCGCTGGTGATGGAACGTCTCCTGAGGGCGGCGGCAGGATGAATATGGACGCTATGTTCTCAGAGGAGACGGTGGACATTCAGGTGACAGATACGACTAAGATTATGACAGTCACCTTCGAGAATGAACAAATGGTCGAGAAAGAAATAGCGCTGGCAGATCTAAAAGCCGATGATATTTTGTCTATTATGCTAACTGACGATACGCAGATTGCAGAATCCATTACTGTTCGTATGGGAGGTTTCGGTGGTTTTGGCGGAGGCGCTGGCGGCGGCAGACAGCCAAGGCAGCAGGAGCAGCAGACAACAACCCAATAGATATCTCTCTTCGTATCGGCCTGCGGCGGTTCGAATAACACAAATAGCAATGCAGCAACTAATGCACCCTCCAAGAGCGAAGCACCTGCAGCGTTAATGCTAATTTAGTCGTTTCACCAACCTATGCACATGAGAAGTAGGCGATCTCAAAACTAGTCTACTCGCTGGTTTCTCTAACGAACTGTATTATGCTTATGCTGCAGAAAATTGCTTTTCTTTCATTTTAACGAACCGTAGTAACGCTATATTATGATTTACAGGGTATCATGAGCTGCTTTCTTCGAAATAACGATTCTGGAGTTCATTAGAATGTTAATCCATTTAGAATGCTTTAAATAAGGCTTAGTAGGTTCGTAAGCTATAAGTATAATAAGGGGAGGACATCATCGTTCTTCCTAAGTCCCTTCCTATTATTAGGTCAACCAGAGCTTACTGGTTGGCTTTTTTTTGCGTTGCACACACATTCGGTAACTGCAGCTATCCAAAAATATGTCCATATCATCTATAAATGCGGCATATGTTTGCTCTGCCCCTCCGCTTATGATGAAACCACGGAAGACACCAAGTCTATCCAATATCATTTTTAGGGGGACAAAAAAATGAGTAAAGCACGCAATAAGTTTTCAATGCTGCTTCTGATGGTCACAATCATTGCGCTGGTTGCAGCTGGCTGCAGCGGCAACAAGGATGGCGGAGAGAAACCAGCAGACGGTGGTAAAAGCGCCGGCAGCGGCAAAAAGACAGAAATTTTGTTCTGGTCACCATTCTCTGGCTCGGATGGCCCGTTCATGAAAAAAATCGTAGACAAATATAACGGCTCGCAAGATCAATATAAAGTGAATTTTGTTATTCAGCCAAACGGCGAATATTACAAGCAATTGGACGTGGCTCTAAGCACAGGCAAAGAAAGCCCGGACATGATGATTATGCACGTTGATCAAGTACCAACTTACGCTAGCAAAGATCAATTGCAGCCGATCGATGAGATTGCAGCGGGCGCAGGCATCAATAAAGCGGACTTTGCAGATGCAGCAACGACGTATTCGACACTCGATGGCAAGTGGTATTCCATTCCGCTTGATATTCACCCGCTTGTGATGTATTACAACAAAGATTTGTTTGATAAAGCTGGCATTGCAGCAGCTCCTACTAACCGTACTGAATTTGATGATGCGGTTCAGAAGCTGACGGATAAAGAGAAAGGCGTTTACGGTTATGTTGTTCCAACCTTGTGGCCACAGCAGTTCATTTTCCCAACACTAGTATGGCAAAATGGCGGCGAGCTTTGGAACGGAACCGACGTAGCCTACAACTCTCCGGAAGCGGTTGAAATGGTTCAATGGCTGCGTGGCATGGTGGATAACGGCGTTTCGCCTGGGAATGTTCAACAAGATGGCGAAAACACATTGTTCCTGCAAGGAAAAAATGCGATCCAATTCAACGGCCCGTGGATGAAATCACAATTTGATGAAGCAGGATTAAATTATGGCGTTGCGCCTGTTCCACAAATCGGTAAAGCGAAGCAAGCGGTATTCGCAGGCTCCCATGGCTTCGTTATTCCAAAAAGCGTAACGGATGCAGCCAAAACAGCAGGTATCGGCGATTTCTTGAAATACGTATCCACAAATTCCATGGACTGGGCGGAATCCGGTCAAGCGCTGGCATCGAAACCAATGCTTGAGAGTGATGCGTTTAAAGCGCTAACTTTCCAAAACAATGTAGCATCGGCATTTTCTTATGTACAATTTGCGCCAAATGTATTGAACTGGGGCACGATCTCTGAGCCAATCTGGGGTGAGCTGAACAATGCATTGCTTGGCAAAAAAGATGCACAAAAGGCTCTTGATGATGCGGCAGCCAAATCGAAGCAAGCAATGAAAAAATAAATAATCGTAAGCAGCGAGGAGGATGGGAATAGCAGAGTCCGTTCCCATCTTCTAAAGCTGCGATTGCTTGTGCTGGAAAATATGGAAAGCGTCAGGGGGACTCCGTTTGAAAACGTCATTAGCGTCACGATTCACTTCTTTTTTATTCGTACTGCCATACTTAGCAGCGTTCAGTATTTTTTTGCTGTTCCCGATTCTGTACGGCGTATATATAAGCCTTCAAAATTTCGAGCTGCTATCGAAGGAACATGAATTTGTTGGACTTGCCAACTACATCAAAATTTTCACGCCTGGCACGTATCTCAACGATATTTTTTTTAGAGGGTTGTGGGTAACCGCTCAATTTGTCTTATTTTCCGTTCCACTCTTAATCATTGTTGGGTTGTCATTAGCGATGCTTGTTAATGCGCTTCCTGCCAAAATACGCGGTTTGTTTCGTACCTTTTATTTTCTTCCGTACGCGTTGTCAGCTTCCGTTATGGCGGTCATTTGGCTGATGATGTTCGATACGAATGCCGGTTTTCTGAATAGTATGCTTGCGAAGCTTGGCATCAACAGCATTCCTTGGCTAACGGATACGCCATGGGCGTGGATTTCACTTATTGTGACGACGCTTTGGTGGACAATTGGCTTCAATATGATTATTTTTATAAATGCACTGAATGAAGTGCCAGAGGATTTCTATGAAGCTGCTTCGATAGATGGGGCAAACGCATGGAATAAATTTACGAAAATAACGCTACCGTCGATTCGTCCGGTTATGCTGTTCATTATGATTACATCGACGATTGCTTCCTTTAATATTTATGCGCAGCCTTATTTATTGACACGCGGCGGACCCGGCGATACGACGAAAGTGCTGCTCATCAATGTGCTGGATCAAGCCTTTTTACGCAAAGAAGTAGGTTCAGCTTCAGCGATGGCGATCGTTATGGCACTGCTCATTATTATTATATCCATCGTACAGTTCAAGCTGACGAGCGGCAGAAAGGGAGAGGTTTAAATGGTAAAGACAAGAAAGTTATGGCTTATCGTGCTTGCCATAATCATTGCGGTATTTTTCCTCCTCCCGCTCGTTTGGATGATTTCAACATCGTTTAAAAATGATTTCGAAGCATTGTCTGGGAAAATGAACTTTTTTCCGATAAAACCAACGATCGATAACTTCGTACAAGGCTTGACCGGTGAATTAATGAACGTACCCATTACGCGCTGGATTGTTAACTCCTTGTCGGTTGGGCTCATTGGAACCATTCTCGTACTCATTATCGATTCTATGGCGGCTTACGCATTGGCGAGATTAAACGATTTGCCGCTTCGCAGAATTATGCTTTCCTTATTTATCGCTTCACTTATGATTCCTGGCGTGCTCACGTTTCTGCCCATGTATTTGGAATTTAATGCCCTCAATTTAATCAATACGTATCCCGCACTGATTTTGCCGGCAACAGCGGGGGCGTTTGGCGTCTTTTTGCTCTATCAGTTTTTCGCTTCCTTTCCAAAGGAAATCGAAGAAGCGGCACGTATTGACGGAGCGAACAAGTGGCAGATTTATGCTCGTATTTTATTGCCATCCGCCGTTTCAATTATGGTGACATTAGCCATCTTCACTTTTATGGGGATCTATAACGATTTTGTATGGCCGCTTTATGCGACAACATCACCAGAGATGCGCACGATCACGGCGGGCATAGCGATGATGGCAACAGGAAGCTATACCCAAAGCTACGGCAAGCTTATGGCGATGACGACAGTCGCAACACTGCCAGTCGTTATTGTGTTCATTCTTGGACAGCGTTCCTTTGTGAGAGCTATCACACAATCGGCAGTGAAATAATCAATGATTACACCGATATGGCAAGGAGAAGAGACCGATAAGGTCTCTTTCTGTCCATGTTGGCGAGTAAGCGGAGGGAATGGCATGAAACTTAATCGTAAGCGTATAACTCTGATCGCATCTATGATTGCGGTAATTATTATTATTTTGGGGGCTTGGATCGTGAATAAAATGAATCATGACACTACGGCTGCGGGAGCTTATAATGGGCATGGTGGAACGTTCAAAAATACGTTAGCATCTATGGACACACCAGATCCAAGCATCATTTACGTCAATGGATTTTATTATATGACGTTTACGCATAACGGAACGGATATTATGATTATGAAATCGCGATCGCTCGATTTCAATCAAGCAGAGCGGAAGGTGGTATGGTACCCACCTGTGGATACGATGTATTCGGCAAATTTGTGGGCACCGGAAATTCAATATATACAAGGAAAGTTTTATATCTATTTTGCAGCAGATAACGGTGAAAATGAAAACCATCGCATGTATGCGCTCGAAGCGGAGACCAGCGATCCGATGGGGAGCTATGCGTTTAAAGGTCAAGTGACGGATTCGACAAACAAATGGGCTATTGACGGCCTCGCGCTTGAGCATGAGGGGCAGCTGTATTTTGTATGGTCGGGCTGGGAAGGCGATTTAAATGTACAACAAAATACGTACATTGCACCGATGAGCAATCCATACACGATTAGCGGACCGCGAGTATTGCTTAGCGAGCCGGATTTGGAGTGGGAGAGAGCAGGCGGACCTCCGTTCATTAATGAAGGCCAAGCGATTTTGAAAAAAGGCGGCCGTGTATGGATTGCCTATTCTGGTGCAGGAAGCTGGACACCGTTCTATAGCATTGGGTTATTGTCACTAGAGCTGGGAGCAGATCCGCTTGATCCGGCGAAATGGACAAAAGCTGAGCAGCCGCTTATGCAAATGGATGGAGACGCTGAGGTTTACGGTCCTGGTCACAATACGTTTGTTGCCTCGCCAGACGGAACCGAGGATTGGATCGTCTATCATGCAACAAGCAGTCAAGGGGACGGCTGGAATAATCGGAAGGCGCGTGCCCAGCGGATTGAATGGCAGAAGGATGGTTTGCCTGTCTTTGGTTCTCCATTATCGCTTGCTTCACCAATTGAAGTACCAGCGGGCACAGGATTAATCCGCGCAGAGCATGCAGCAGCTGCTGATAAAGATAACTTAGTTTTCAGCGGGATATCCTYGTCACTTGATACGGATGCCCCATTATTAGTCCATTACACAAACGATGCGGAAACAGAGCAGCGTATTCAGATCAATGTGAATGATGCGGTTGGTGCAGAAATTATACTTCCACCTACTAAGCCAAATGAAGTGGGATATGTATATGCTTCAATTGCGCTGAATGAAGGGCAAAACAACCTTTCTTTTATAGGAAACCAGGCAGCTAATCTGATCTCGGCGATTGAAATTCCACGTTTTGAAGCGGAGTACGCGCAGTTCTCATCAGACAGTGAGCTTATTGAAAGCTCGACAAAATCGAATGGCCGTTCTGTTCAATTGGCAGAGGGGGATAAGGACGCGATTCGATTTGATCATGTTAGAATTCCGATGGATGGGAAATATGCCTTACATTTAAGTATAGCTAATGGGACTGGAAGCAAGCAGATGCTGGAGCTGAAGGTTAATGGCGGACGTGTACAAAAGATAAGCATTCCCGCAAGCGAGTCAGATGCAGTGCAGCAGATAACCGTAAGCGTAAAGCTGAAAATGGATGACAATGCTTTGCAATTTGGAAATGCGACCGGTCCGCTTGAAATCGATTATATCGATGTTGTATCCGATAGAAACTAACTAACAACTCAGGCAACGGAGGCGCTAAACATGAATATAAAAAAATGGAGCGCGCAGTGTGTCTCCTATACACTAATCGGTCTCCTGGTCATTGCCTTGACAAGCTGCGCCTCCGAGCAAGAAGCAAATCAGAAAAATGAAGAGACGAAGCCTGAGGCTATAAGGCTTGAGTACTGGACGCCGTTTAGCGGCGGCGACAATCAGTTTATGACGGAAATGGTCACACGATTTAATGAAGAGAATCCGGCGATTAACGTTGTGCAAGTAAACTCTCGATTGGATGACTATTACACGAGGCTAAAAACGGCGATAATGTCTGGCAATGCGCCGGAGCTTGCGATTTTGCATCAGACAAGTTTGCCGCAGTTCGTTCAGAACGGCTATATCGAGAATCTGACAGAGCCTGCTAAGCAGATCGGGCTGGACTGGTCGGGCTTTAATCGCAATATTCTCGATTCTACCATGTATGACGGAATCCCTTACGCCGTACCGCTTGATACGCATGCGCTTGTTATGTTTTACAATAAAACCTTTTTGCGTAAAGCGGGTCTAATTGATGAGGCGGATAAGCCATTAATAGGGGCAGGAGCTGCGGGATTTGAAGCTTTCCTGCAGAAGCTTAAGTCTTCGATACCAGCCGACATTGCGCCGATGGCTCAGCCGAGTACTCGGATTGATTCCGTATGGCTTTGGTGGAGCCTTTATAACCAAATAGACGGCGGGGGCAGCTTCTATAATGAGGATGCAAGCGCTGCCGTATTCAACAATCCGCAGGCGCTGCAAGCGCTAAGCTATATGAATGATTTATACAAGAAAGAGCTTATTCCGCCTGATATTAATGATGCATTCAAGCTTTTTTATGATGGAAAAGCTGCGGTGCTAATTACAGGGATGTGGGGAACGGGTGCATTTGAGAAAGCAAAAAATTTGGACTTTGGCGTAATTCCAATGCCTGCGCTATTCGACCGCGCTGCGGTATGGGGGGATTCGCACACCATTGCCATACCGACCAAGCATGGGATGACGGATGAGAAGAAGCGAGCGGCGCTTACTTTTGTTAAATGGTGTGTAGAAAACGGTGCGATGTGGGCGGAAGCGGGCCATGTGCCAAGCATGACAAAGGTCGTTGCCAGCGAACCGTTTAACAGCTTGAATTACAGAAGCTCTTATGCAGCCTCCGCAAACTATGTAGCTTATTGGCCGCGTCATGTCCGGCAATGGTCGATCGTTGAAATTTTAATTCAAGAATTTGAAAAAATGAATTATTCGGAGCAAACGCCTGAGGAAACGCTGCAAGCAGCCGTGAAAAGGGTGAACATCGAGCTGAGGAAGTAAGGAGATAGCTATGAAGCGGGTACTCGCGGTGATTGGGTGGTTCAAAAATCAGGAGCTGGCACGAAAGCTCATCCTCATAAACTTCATACTCATCGTGCTTCCACTCAGCGTTATGGGGTATTTCGCCTTCACTCGGTTTGCTTCGACGCTTGAGCAGAAGGTCGGCGACTATCAACTGCAGACCATGAAGCAGCTGACGCTAAATCTGGATACTTATATGGCAGAATTAGATCGTTTGACGCTTATGCCCTATCAATATGAGCAAATTACAGCTTTTCTAGAGAGCAAGCGAGAGCAGGGTCAGGCTTTATCACTGGAAGAGATTAAGCAATTAAACAGCTTTGTCTCCCAAGTATTTCTGAACGRCCGCATCGATATTGTAGGCGTCTCGTTATTTGGGGAAAGCGGCGCATCCTATGTTGTACTGCCAGAAAGCCAATATGTCACGACGTATCGACTAGATGAGAATGCGCAGTGGCTCCAAAACGAGAAGGGCGGCAATGGACAATCCATTTTTATTACAACCCACAATATTCAGTCTACCAGCGGAACGGTATACCCCGTGTTCTCAATTGCAAGGGAGCTGCGCAGCTTTGATAGCGGGAAAAAGCTTGGATATATCGTTATTGATGTAGATCCAACGGTCATTCATAAGATGATATCGCAGGTTACGCTCGGAACGAAGGAAGCTTTATATATTATGGATCAAGACGGTGGAGTCGTTGTCGGTAAAAATCGAACGATGCCGCAAGAGGCTTTGGGAGGCCTTTATAAGGATAAAGCGCCGGAAGGGGTTACACATGCTGCACTTAACGGAGAGCGGCAGCTCGTTTCTTACGTGACGTCATCGATCACCAATTGGACGACAGTTGGAGTCGTTCCGGTGTCGGAGCTGATGAAGGACAGTTTAATTATGCGGAATTCGATTATTCTGTTTGGTGTCATCTGTATGGGCCTTGCTATGCTTATGTCGGTATTCCTTGCGTTTCGAATAACAGAGCCGCTGCGGGGTTTGATTAGGCTCATGCGCAAGGTGGAACGCGGCGATCTTCTCGTATCCTTTCCCGTCAAGCAATGGGATGAAGTTGGCCATTTGGGCAAAGCGTTCAATACGATGGTATCCAAGCTAAGCGAGCTTGGTTACTTGCTTTATGAGACAGAGATTCGTGAGAAGGATGCGCAGATTGCGGCTTTGCAAAGCAAAATCAATCCGCATTTTTTGTATAATACGCTTGGATCGATCAGTATGTATGCAGAAGTCGACGGCAATCAAGAGGTTGTCAAAATGACGAACAATTTAAGCAGGCTGCTGCGTTACAGCTTGAGCAGCCAGAAAGAGCATGTCAACCTTGAGGATGAGCTGGGACATGTCTTGGGCTACATGACGATTCAAAAAATGCGCTATGAGGATCGGATCGATTTTCGATTAGACCGAGACGAAGCTTCTTTAACCTGTACGGTCATTCCCTTAATTATTCAACCGATTGTCGAGAATGCCATTAATCACGGCATCGATCAAGGTGTGGGCAGCGGACAAATTACATTAACCTGCAAAATTGAAGAAAACGTGCTGCGTATTGTCATTGAAGACGATGGCATTGGAATGACGGAGGAGCAGCTCGCGGATATTCGCCGTCGGCTGCAGCATTCGAAGGATTTAGGAGGCAGCTCCGGCAATGGATTATTAAATGTCCATCGCAGAATTGTTCTTCATTATGGTGAATCGTATGGATTAACGCTGGAGAGCATGCCATATCAAGGCTTGAAAGTAACGATGACTTTTCCTGCTGTATTTGAGAAGCCTGATCAAATGAAAGGGGATGCTCATGCCTAGAATCGTTATTGTAGATGATGAATCGATATTTCGAAAAGGCTTGCGCAAAATGATAATAGAACTCGACCCGGAATGGGAGGTCGTTGGTGAAGCGCGGGATGGTTATGAAGCATTGCAGCTGGTGGAGGAGCTTGAGCCAGAAGCTATTCTGACGGATATTCGGATGCCTCGCATGGATGGCATTCAATTGCAGCAGATGATGAAGGAGCGTTTTCCGCATGTGTTATGCGTCGTTATCAGCGGGTTTGATGATTTTGTCTATATTCAGCAATCGATGAGGCAAGGCGCGAAGGATTATATGATGAAGCCGATTGAGCGCGAAGAGCTGGATAAGGTGCTTCAAATGCTTAAAGAGAAAGTGCAGCTTAGCCAAGCGATTCCCGTCAGCAACCCCCATCGTGATGAGCACCGGATTAGGCAGCATGTCAGTGAACATCTGTTAACCGGCCTTCTGAAGGGCAGCGTGAATGAAGCGGATTTGGAGCTGCTTCGGACCATTGGGATTGACTTTCATCAACCTTTCTTCACATGTATGGTTGTGAAATTAGACAAAAATTCAATCGGCAGTGAGCGGTATAATCAAGCTGATCCTTCTTTGTTTCAATTGTATATTCAACAGCTCGTGCAAGAAGTGCTGAGCAGGAGAACAAATGGCTTTTGCTTCATCATGTCGGAGACAGAAGTAGCGGCGCTGCTAAATATTGAGGACAGTGACCAAGCGATGGCTGCCGTGCGGGAAATTGGCGAGACGATTCGCAGACAAATTACAAGCTTATCGAATATGACGGTCACGATTGGCATAGGCCAGGTGGCAAAAGGCTTTAAATCGATATCCGATGCATACAACGAAGCGGAAATTGCTTTGCTTCACAGGCTCATCGTTGGCGGAGATAAAGTGTTAGTCTACAGTGATTTAGGCACGGATGACCGTTTCAAAGGTGAGCTGAAAACATGGTCGTGGGAGAAGCTGGATCTGGCCATGAATGAGGGGAAGTTGGAACAGGTCGCAGCGGCAGCCCATGCTTTCGTTAGTGAGCTTTGCCATGATGCCAAAACGCCGGAAACCGTGCATCAGCAGCTATGCAAGCTGCTCATTCATTATTATGAAGCAGCAGGGCGGCTGCGGCTAACGAAGCAGTGGCTGGGCATGAAGGATATGAAAACCGTTCTATTTGATATTTGCTCGATCTCTTCCAGGGAAGAGCTTATGGATGCATGCTCACAGCTGCTCGTTCGTTTAGCCGTATGTATCGCTGAGAGTACGGCGCAGCCTGAGCATGATCCCATTGAAAAATCGATTCGATATATTGAGCAGCATTATTCCAAAGCACTGACGCTTAAAGAGGTAGCTGATTCCGTCTATTTAAATGCAGCATATTTCAGCACCTTGTTCAAGAAACAAACCGGGAAATCCTTCGTTGAGCGGCTTACTGAGATTCGAATCTTTGAAGCGAAGCGGCAAATGGTTCAAACCGATAATAAAATTGCGACGATAGCTGAACATACGGGCTTCACGAATATCCGCCATTTTAACCGTGTGTTTCGCAATGAAACCGGTATGTCGCCAAAGGAATACCGTGAAGATATCCATATCAAACCGAATGTTATGCAGAACTAGCTGCTAGTAGGCGACGTAAACTTGAATGTCCTGATCATAATTTCCGAATTGCTTGCCGAACATGCTTAATCCTCCGCTGTGGGTTGCAGTCTCCGGCGCACATATACGGAATCTGATGTCGTCGCCAAAGCCAACATCAAGATCCGTTATCGTCCGATCAGACATCCGAATGCCATCGATGAAGGAGCCTCCTGAGTCGATGGTTATTTGTTTCAGCAAGCCATGCTGAGTCCCCAAATCCCACCAGCTAGGCGTATACACACCCTTTACTGCACCGAAGTCTCCTGGACAAGTCCATACTCCGAGCAAGATGTCATTAATATAAAAGGAAAGATCGGAAGGCCAGTTCTCGTTGTAGTGCGGTGCTTCCGAGCATATTTCAAGCGATATGGAAATGCTTTTTGCCGATTGTTTTCCTACTAAATAATTAGGAATGCGATATTCAATATAGCCGCTTCCGAACCACAGATGGCATGCCTTCACATGCTCAGGATCGGAGAAGTAGCGCGGGTCATCCACCATGCCGATAATTTTGGTATCCGATGTCAGTCCACAAGTAGGTTTTACTTCATAAGAGGAATATTGACCAATTGGAATGGATACGGCATACCTATTTTGAATGGTTTGCTCCTTCACACGAAATTGCAGCGTAGCAGAATCGAGTGTGAGATGGCACACCTTTTGGCGGCCTCTCGTGCTGGGCACACTTTCTGTCGTAATAATGGATGCTTCTTCTAGCTTCTGAATATGTTTAGTCACAATGGCTGACGAAATGCCTAGCGCTTCAGCTATTTCTTTAATGTTCATTGGTTTAATATTTAATAATTCAATGATCTTCACTCTTGTGTCCGATGCAAAGCATTCAAGAAATTTGATATTGCGGCTGTTAACCTCTATGTTCATCGATTGATCCTCATTCCGTTATGTTTGCTAACATTATATAATTCGAAAGTTAATTACACAACTCAAATGTTTACTAATTAAAGCGTTTGAACGTTGTAAATAAAAGAAGAGGGTGTCCTGATGGCCTGTATAGACCAAAAGGATCACCCTCTTCGTATTTCGGTATATGGGAAGTCTAGATTAATATAGGGAAATGGTTAGAGTGTCACGTTCGAAATAAGAATGAAGCGTTGCCTCACTGCCTACAATTTCTACGCTAATTAGCGATTTGATACATGTTTTAAGTGCGTTTTTGCCTGTTGTCAGTTTACGATTAAGTACTGCGGTCAATTTCTCAATGGCTTGCTTATTTGTATCTGTTAAATAGACAGGTATCGTTTTATTTTGGAACATCAGCATCGTTTTCATAGTATGGACCTCCATCCCGCGAAGGATTTTTTTTTATAGTGTAACGTACAATTATTAAATAATTCTTAAAATTCGGTGAGTATTTGGTTACAAAGCTGTAACTTTTGAGTAAATGACCAAATCATACACGTTTTTTCTTATTATGGACGACGATCCGACGATTCAAGCTGTTTTTTGCGGAACTGGGAAGGCGTGCATTTCATCATTTTGCGAAAAACTTTGACGAAATAACTAATATGATCGAATCCGACATCAAGCGCTACAGCTGCTATTTTGAGCTCTGGCTTCAAAAGCAGCTCCGTTGCTTGTCTAATTCGATAAGCATTCAAATACTCAATTGGCGTTTGTCTGGTCATCGTCTTGAAGAAGCGGCAAAACTGACCTTCGCTCATCGGAATTTGATCAGCAATTTCTGCGATCCGTATAGGGCGCTGGAAATGATTTTGCATATAAACAATAGCGGTCTTCAGTCTGTCAATTTTTGTAGAGTCGGCATTGCTTGTTTCACTGCGGTTGCAAAACTTGCTTTGCGCGGCAATTTCATGAAGCATTAAATAAAAGTGACCCTTCACCGCGGTCTCATGACCAGGCTTCTGACTTTGACATACGTTCATAATGCATTGCAAATGCTGGAGCAGCGCGATTTCCCATTCTGTTTTTGGCTGAATATGTCTAGGAAACGTCTTTTTCTTGTCTTGAAGCGGTGAAATAAATCGTTCCTGTACGGCATCATAGCTGGCACTGGCGAGCAAATGAGTGTCGAACACAATGGCGCAAAAAGAACAGGCAGTATCACCTTGTGCATGTCCAGCATGAATGTCGCCACCGTCWATAAAAACAGCTTCTCCTGCTTTTACAATGAAATAATCGGTATCAACCTGGAACAGCACTTCACCTTCAAGCACATAAAAAAACTCCGCTTCAGCATGCCAATGACAATCCAGAACGGGGACGCCAGCCTCTTCATGTTCAATCCAGTAGGCGGCAAGCGGGAACATATTATCGCCATGCAGCCGGTCTTCTTTTAAGGCGTGCCTAGTTGTTTGATCCATTTTGAGAGGCCTCCTGTGCTTGATGYGAGTTAGTTGCCATTCCATAGAGGCATATCGTCAAAATAGTGCTATAGATGAGCAGTATTCTGTTAGAATTATTCGATTAATTATCAGTATAATGCAAATATATAGGATTGCAAATAAACTAAACAGGAAGGTTGGTTCAGTCGATGAAATTTACAGACGGCAACTGGCTCATTCGTGATGAATACAAAGTATTAGGGGCTGTACAAGTCCATGATTTTGAGCAAAAGGATGGCAAACTAACTGCTTATGCTTCGCCACAACCTATCTATAATCGCTCTAATATGCTGGATACGATGTTGTTAACGGTCCATTTTCATTCTTCGCTGCCAGGCATTATTGGCGTTAAGCTTGTGCATCATGCAGGTGTTYGGGAGCGTGGCCCAGTGTTCGAGCTGTCCTCGCAAACTGGTGACCATGTTGTAATCGAAGAAAATGATGAGCGGGCTGTTCTAACAAGCGGCAGCCTCAGCGTTCATATCCGTAAAGGAGCCGTATGGGCGGTGGATTTCTATCGCGCGGGCGAGCGGATTACGGGAAGTACGCAAAAATCGATGGCCTACATTAAAGAAGACAACGGCAATACGTTTATGCGCGAAGAATTGGATGTTGGTGTTGGCGAGTGGGTATATGGCCTTGGCGAGCGCTTCACGCCTTTCGTAAGAAACGGACAAGTAGTCGATCTCTGGAACAAAGACGGGGGCACAAGCTCGGAGCAATCGTACAAAAATATTCCTTTCTACATGACCAATAAGGGATATGGTGTATTCGTCAATCATCCAGAGCTGGTATCATTCGAGATCGCTTCGGAAAAAGTGAAAAAAGTGCAATTCAGTGTGTCAGGAGAATCACTCGAATATTTCATTATCGATGGTCCGAGCATGAAGGATGTTCTTCATAAATATACAGATTTGACTGGCAAGCCAGCGCTGCCGCCGGCATGGACATTTGGATTATGGCTTACCACTTCATTTACGACTAACTATGATGAAGCAACAGTTAATTCATTCGTCGATGGCATGGCAGAACGTGATCTTCCATTGCATGTGTTCCACTTCGACTGTTTCTGGATGCGTGAGTTTCATTGGACCGATTTCAAATGGGATGAGCGGGTATTTCCAGACCCTGTCGGCATGCTGTCGCGGCTC
>NZ_JBFTSN010000110.1:0-17315 GCF_056400045.1 Paenibacillus sp. 01L418 | reverse complement strand
CTCCCCAGTATTGTCGAATTTTTTCACTATGTGAGCGACAAGTCGAAGGTTATGTTCGATCAAAAGATTTCGTGAACGTTGATTACCTTCCGCCATCAGTTGCAGATGTTTAGTTTCCTCCTCCTCTTGAAGAGGCTGGGGAAAAGCATTATTTTTGACATAAGAGACAAGTAGCGAAAGCTGTTTAATAAATAGTGCTATTGCCGAAAACAATCCTGGCATGCTCAGTCACCCCCACGATGTATTACAGATGAACACTGAAGTCTGTTCTCCATTATATGTGGGTAGCCGCCTAGAAGTGCATGTACGGTGTTTCGACAATTGAAAATAACCCTGCTTCATCTCAAGGTATATAAAATATTACGATCCCGATTATTGCAACAGGTCAATCCAGAATAATCTCTTTATTTGGATTTTCCAGAAACTCAAACAACGTTTGAATCTGTTTTTTGGTGTTTCTCTCCGCAGACAGCTCTGGCAATTGATCTATCTCAAAAAAATCAACCGCGCTTGTTTCTACTCCGCCAGCGGCCTCTCCACCAACGATTTTACAAAGTATAAAAAACTTATATACATGGTAAGGCTCAGGCGGATGATCATGGAATTTTTTATCCAATACAGCGAGTAAACGAACGGGCGCAACATCAAACCCTGATTCTTCTTTGACCTCTTTCACTGCAATCTCCGAAGGCGAATAACCGATATCCGCCCAGCCTCCCGGCAATGCCCATGCGCCATCTAGCTTCTCGCGAACAAGCAATATTTTATTTCCATTAAAAATCACACCACGAATATCAACTTTTGGCGTCGCATAACCAGAATCACTTGCGAAAGTTAGAGCAATTTTCTCCTCACTGACCAAAGTATAGTTCATCATAATTTCTATACTCATCTGCCGCAACTGTTCATAACGTTCTATATCATAAACATCCTTCGTGTACGTAAGTCCCGTTTGAGCAATCGCCTGCATCTGTTTCGCCCACTCCAACCACTTCAATTCCATCTGTCTATCCCTCTTCCTTCATGATGTCAAGAAATTCAGATACGCTTCTGAAAATAGCATCAGGCGGTATATCAAACACGCTGCTTTGGAACGTTGACAGCCATTGCACGCCATAGGTCCGTAAACCAGCAGATTTACCTGCCACAATATCTGCATTGCTGTCGCCAATAAATACGGTTTTGGATTTATTAACGCCAAGGATTTCTAACGCCTTATATATACCTTCGGGTTCAGGTTTGGGCTTTACAACATCATCACCAGTAATCACCACATCAAAGTAACTTATTAAATTCAGCGCTTCAGATGAAATCTGGAACGCTCGCCTACTTTTTCCTGTGATGACTCCGATTTTGATCCCCTTTCCCTTCAAATGTTCTAGCAAATCAATAATAGCCTGATCCTTTTCGATGGTATCAAAATGCCCCTGCTTGTAAATCGCATAATAGTCCATAATCGCTTGTAAAATGAATTCTTCATTCCTGAAATTATTTGCAATGATCTCCTCTTCTGTTGGACCAAACATCGCTATGAGCTCTTCATTCGTAACATCTCGATTGTCATATGTTTTGAACACGGTGTTAAAAGCTTTAAACGATAATGGCAAAGTATCTGCTAAAGTCCCATCAAAATCAAATAATACGGCATCGATTGGCATAACACACTTCCTTCTATTTTATCTTGCTAAAATACCCATTCGAGGAGCCTACATAAAGCTGCTCATCAATAACCGATAAATAACCACTCAGCAGTTGATTTGGCGTAAAATCGTAATACCCAACTCGAACGTCTGAGAGTCTATTCACTGCTTCTCCAGTCGATTCGTCTAACACATACATATTACCGAGACCCGGAAAGACGCCGATCAGCTTGCCGCCATAATGAACAACTGAAGCCCCATCCGTTTGCTTGCCAGGAACACCCGATGTTGTCCAGCGCTGCTCTTCCTTTTTCAAATCAAAAGACATCGCTTTACCATTCAGGCGATAATATAACAAGCTTCCTTCTATTTTCCCGAATTCAGCTCTTCCTTCTAGTGTAAATAACGGCCTGCCTGACTTAACTTCGATTAAGGAGCTTTTCACGTTTTCACTATACAAGTTATTATCAGATGACTGCTGTAGAAAGATATAATTTTCATCAATAATATCGTAACGGCTATAACCGGCAAGAGGCAGGCGAAGCCCATCCTTGCCTGTCTTGGCATCTACTAACACTAATTCATCCACCGTCCTCGTCCAAAAAGCTTTCGAACGCTCCGCATAACGAACACTATCCGTCACTTCTTGATCTGAGGCCGCTTTACGCTCCGGCTTCTTCCAGAGCACCTTTCCAGTCAACGGATCGTATGCTTGCAGCTCATTCAAAATGACAGGGCTCATGTCCTCACCAACCTGTACAAGCAGTACGTCTTGATTGCCGACATCACGAACCAATTCTGATTCTTGAGCTAGCTCAATATTCCAAAGCTGCTTGCCTGTTCCCATACTCCACCCGATGAGATCATAAGTAAACTTTTCTTCCGTTGTGCTGATTCGCTTTGATTGTACGGCTGAAATCACGTTTTTGGATACAGCAAATGAGGTTACATCCTTACCATTGTCCAGCTTCTTTTGCCACATTTTTTGTCCGGTAGCTGTCTTTAATGCCAGAAGCGTATGAACTGGACGGTCTTCTTGCATAGAGCTCTTAAGAAACGCTATTCGTTCTTTATCCTGCGATAAACCGTAGTCATGTCTTCCAAAGCCAAAATCAAACTGCCATTTCTTGCGACCCGTAGCTGAGTCAAGCGCATATATATTCGAATTATTGTGCATACCGCTGAAACCGCCATCCTCGCCTGCGATGATCAGAACATTACCAACCTTCTCAAGTAGAAAATTGAATCCGAGATCGGACTTGAAGCGCCAATCCCACTGCATATGCAGCGAAGGTGCAAGAGGCCCCTGAGCACTAACACCATATTGTGGCGCAATTAGTTCGGGGGAGTCTCGGTATATCGAATACCGAAGTGTCCCCGCTTCTGACCAAGCAACGATAAGCTCATTTTGCTCTCCCTCATAACGCCATAATGGAAGGGTGCGAGCTTTTTCTTCTAATGGTGCTACATTTTCGGAAGACTCTTCGAACGAAGGTTCACCAAAGATCGCCTTCGCGCGAGCTTTCTCAAGACCAGGCACAAGTACACTCCGCACAGCAGCAGCTACCGCTTGTTTGCTATTTTCAATCTCAAACAAAGGCGCAGCACCACCAGCTGACGTTACTTGATCCTTACGAATCCATAGAAGGCCATAGGATTTATCACCTTCGGCACTATCCGGTACGGCAGCTCCATACCAATCCTCATATTGCTTGTAAGCATAGAGGGTATCTCCCTCTTTCATAGTTGTGGCATCACCTTGTGAATTCGGATACCACTTCGCTTTAGCACTTTCTTTTGCTTTTAACGATAGAGGTGCTATATCTTTCGTTTGAGCGGCTTCTTTTGTTAAATACCACACGGGTACAAACCCACCGTATCCCGATTCGTCCTGAATTTCGGCAAAATCATCCGACAATGTAACGACTTTATATTTTGCCCGTGCATCTACAGAGATGAACTTAACAGCACGTGTTCCTCCCCACCACTCATAGGCATTCGTGTTCATATATAATGTAACTGGCTTATCCAGCTCTATCGCATGCTCTCTAGCTACAAGATTATTTTCTGATGAGGATGACGACAGCCCCTTAATAGAAGGCAGGAAGCTCCTGCGTTTCCCTGAAGCATCCGTATCGTAGAACACAACGTATAGCAGCTGCCCTTCCTTGGACCATTGAATGACAAGTTTTGATTGGCCCTCTTCATATATGTATTGATCAATGACACTCATTTTACCGTTCATCATGATGTAACTCTCTTCAGATGATGCTGGTATTCCAAAAAGCGTATGAACCTGATCTTGGGTCAGATCATCTTTTATTCCACTCTTAATCGTATCGATCGTAATCGGTATAAGAGTTGCGGCTTCTTCTTTTTCGACGAGCTGCACAGCATTCGCGGGTGTTTCCTTAGCGGATACTTGATTTGATGGCATGTCGTTAATGGCATTGCCCTCACATCCAACAAGCAAGGCGAGCAGTACAACGATTGCTGTCGTTTGATATTTTTTGATAATCATAAATACAAGGCCTCCATTGCACACTAAAAATCTAATGCGCCCGTAGTTTGGCTTTATTTGGTAAGTATGACGACTAGAGTGCTGAAAAAGTTGCGTTTAGGATGACAGTTACATGTTGTCTATAATTTGATTCAGAGAGTTCAGACCATTTAAGAATTGGTACGACTTTTTTGAGAGTCTATTTGAAGTATCAGCTCTCTGATTCACTGAGAAACGTCGATTAGTGAAAACTTTAGATGCTTGTTGTTGCATTACCTCCTTCTTGACCTAGCAGGATGGCGATTGAGTTGCTTTATGCACGCATTAATAAGACTAATTTCTAGATCTATTTGAGCGGTTTTGGTCAGTATGAGTGAAATAGAGCTAATTTCTAGATCTATTTCCGCATAACTCGCGCCGCAAAGCTGCTTCGGCGGGATGACCCTCGTCAATGTTAACAAACCGTTTCCCCAGCGAGCTTCAAATGCCACGCACAAAAAAAAGAACGATTCGTTTGACCGAATCGTCCTTTCATAAATTTACTTCTTATCCACCTGAAGCAACTTAACCGTCTTTGTGGAAAAAGTATCCTTCAGCTTTTCCTCATTAATGACGTTCAGCTTGACCAAGCTTGCAATTTTTGAGCCATCCGGCTTCGATAACATTCGCCATAGCTCCGGATCTGGCAGCGCCTCATAAAGCTTGTTGTCGTCGTATTCCTTACGCTCCTGCACAACCACTTTTACTTTATGGCTCCCAATCTCCAGCTCATTTGCTTCCTGCTCAGCCAAGTAGCTCATAATGGTCTGCCTGAGTTCTGTCAGCTCCTGCTCTATTTCTTTTTGCTTTTGTTTTTGCTGGTAATATCTGCGTACCGTTTTGTCCAACCTTATCACGCTCCTCTCTATTACATGCTTATGCATAGAAGAAGCATTTTAGGATGAGTTAGACAACCTACAGCACGATCAATAAATGTCTTTTCTCATAAACACCGTAAACGAAACGAGCAGCGAACCGACCATCCAAGCGGCAAGCACGGCAAGCGAGAATCCAAGCGTCATGCCCTCGATAGGTGGAGCAGATCCACTGACATAGTCCATCAAACCAAGATTGACCATGAACAAATATTTGGCCGAATCCCATGAGGATACCATGTTGCTTAGAATAGCGCCTGCAATTAAGCATGCGAGCATCGTTCCCATACCGGCTGCGCTGCTTCTCATTAGAATGGACAGCATGAACGATAACGTTCCCACTACAAGCGAGATAAACCATGCTAGTCCAAATTGCTGAATGATAAACTGCCATTGTGACACCAGGCGGACGCCTGATATGTCGAGCTCGCCTCCTTGTGTTGAGAAGCCAGTCAATACGGGAGCCGACCAGCCTTGATTGCCAAACATAACGGCTGAGATAAGGTAAGACAACAAGCCGAATATGAAAATAACTAAGGAAACGGACAATATCAGCGCGATATATTTGCTGAGCAATATTTTAAACCTGCTCACCGGGCGGGTGAGCAGCAACTTAATCGTTCCCATGCTTCGCTCTGAGGAGACGATATCAACCGCAATTATCATAATGAGCAAAGGGAGAAACAGCTCCGCCGAGTTTTGAACAAAACCTCTGATAAAGGTTGGCGCTCCCGGCTCGGAGGGATTCACATTATTGTTCAAGTAATATTCGGATTGTTTGATTTGAATTTGAATTTGCTCTCGCCACTGTCCTGCGCTGCTCAACCGATTTTGCATATCCACAATTTGCTGCTGCAATTCGGTGCGCCAATCCACGTCACCCAGCCGCTCCTTTATGGATTCTGCCTGTTTCGCCTGCGCATAAGTAAACATCGAGAGAAGAACGATAATAATGATCGAGATGACGATAAAACGTCGTTTGCCAACCAGCTTCGTCATTTCATTTTGAACGAGATTAATCAATCGATTCGCCTCCTGTCAGCTCAAGAAATAGATCTTCAAGCGCGGGAAGCTTCCGATTCATCTCCAGCACACTTACCCCAGCCTCAACAAGCTTGCGGTTCCACTCTCCAACTGCATGTTCAACGTAAGCTGTCGTAACCGTATCCGTCGACTCACCCAAGACAGCCGTAACATCGCCAAGTATCGATCGTCCCAGCGCTTGCGGCTGCAGCCGCCATACTAGACGTTCTTCGCTGGACAGCAGCTGCTTAACCGAATCCACTCGAATGATCTCGCCTTTGGAAATAATCGCAACCCGGTCACACATCAATTGAATTTCATGCAGCAAATGGCTCGATACGAGCACGGTCAATCCTTCTTCCTCTGCTAGAAACCTAATAAAAGCCCGCATTTCTCTAATGCCCGATGGATCAAGCCCATTCGTTGGCTCATCCAATATGAGGACATCAGGCTTGCCAAGCAGTGCTTGAGCGATCCCAAGCCGCTGCCTCATCCCAAGTGAGTAGGTGCTTACCTTATCATTCACTCGATCCTGCATGCCAACAAGCGCGACAACCTCATTGATCCGCTTCTGCGTTATTCCCTTAATCATAACGGCAAAGTGGCGAAGATTGTCCATTCCGCTGAGGAACGGGTACAGCTCTGGGTTTTCTACAATACATCCTAAATGCCGCATCGCTTTTGTAAAATGTTTCGCAATATCCAAGCCGCATATATGGATGGTACCGGAGGTTGGCTTAATTAAGCCGACCAGCATGCGAATCGTCGTCGTTTTCCCTGCTCCGTTAGGGCCTAGAAAACCAAATACTTCGCCGCGCTTCAGCTCAAAGCTTAAATCCTTGATGATCGTCCGCTTGCCTATCACCTTCCGTAAACCCTGCACTGCTAATGTAATGTCGCTCATGATTGTCCTCCTGCATCAGCAATTAACGCGGCTACCCGCTCAGCCATTAAGCGATACCCTATCTCATTCGGGTGGAAATGATCCGTAAATAACAGTTTCTCTGCATTCAGCTGAAACAAATCATAGGTAGGAACCAGAACGGCTTTCGAATGCTGCGCCAGAGTCTCCGCAGTTTTACTATTCCAGTTCCTAACCACAGTCGACATCAACTCACCATTTTGGAACTCGCTGAACGGATTATACAATCCAAGCAAATAAACGGTTGCTTCTGTATTAACGGCACGAATGGTCGTCAAAATCGTTTTTAGATGATTCAAAAACGCTTCTTCTAATCCCGAAATGCTTGCCTCAGACAGATCCGTAAGCGATTGACCACCGAGAAATAAGTCGTTGCCGCCAATGGTCATCAGAATAATGTCTGCTTGTCCAATTTGCCGCTCGATTTCCTTTTGTTTCATCTGCTCCACTAGCTCTGAAGAGGTAAGCCCCTTAATACCTAAGTTAATTAAGGAAACATCTTTACCGGACTGCTTCAGTTGATCGCTGACATAACCTACATACCCTTTTCCTTCGATGTCGCCTGTTCCTCTCGTTAACGAATCCCCTAGTGCAATAATCTTTAATCCGCTTGATGATTCTGCTGGTTGTTCCGTATCTTGTGATACAGATGATTGGCTCGCTGTTCCGAATAAATAATCTTTTATCGACCAGCCTAAGGCAAATATCCATAAGAGACTCGCTAGAAACGCAAAAGAGGTAATCATACGAACTTTTTTACTATGCATCCCCGTCACGCCTTTCTATTTCTGTAGCTGTTATATGATTAGCTGAACCATGTAATCACTTGCTGCTGCATCTGTGCTTTATTCTGCTCAAACTGGCTTTTTCTGTGACCATTTGCTCCTGAGGGATGCGGCATTTCGAACAAGCATCTTTCTTTATCTATCCATCCCTTGTCAGCAAAATGCTTGACTACATCGGRTACCGACTTGCCAAGCGGGATGACAAGCGCATCTTTTACCGCCAGCAATTCTGGAAGAAAGATACTCTCTGCATAGTGATAAAGCGTCTCTGATTTCAAAATAACAGGGCTGTGCCCGGTGTAATTTTTGCCCTTTATGAACACGGGATACCTTATTGCTGAAGTTGTATGCAGTAAATCTCTAAGCTCATAAAATAATAACTCGCTGTTCTTTATGCCAAGTGCTGCTGGCAATCCAATTTGATCGAGCATGTCGATCAAATTTTTTCTCATAGAGCCTGCAAAGCTGGCAAGCTTCTTCGCGCGTTGATCAATGAGGTCATAAGACACCCCATTTACAAGATCCTCCCGCGCGCTGCGTATGGCTACCTCCATTTGGGTAAAGCCTGGCGTAATGCCGATAATCATCACTTTAGCAGAGGTATTCACATATTCGTAAGGCACGTAATAAATCGACATGTCCTGCTCTTCGTGAAGAAGCAATTGTTTCACGAACAGCTGCTCCTTGGACAAGCTGCCGGGCGGGAGCGACTCAATAAAAGGTTTATATTTTTCAATTTGTGTCACCGTTAACCGCCCCTCCGCTCAATCTGTATGTTCTTACTTCAGCTCAACCATATTGTGCGCGCGTGCAGGATAGTCGGTAATGATCCCGTCGATTTCGAATYTAAGCACCTCTTTTAAATTTCGCTCGCTGTTAACTGTCCACACCCATACCTCACGGCCTTTTTTATGCGCACGCTCCACGAGCTGCTCTGTCAACATAATCTGTTCAATGGTATAGAAATCAACATCAAGAAGCGAAAGATCACCGAGTGCAAAATATAAAATTTGCCCAATTTTAATATCGGGGTTAAGCGACCGAATATGTTGAAGCGTAGACCGATCGAATGATTGAATATAACAGTCCTGCACCATATCGAATTGTTCAATTAATGCAACAACATGCTCAGCCATTTGTTCGCCTGAACCGTATGGCTTAAGATCAATGATCAGCTTCGACTTCCCCAGCACTTCTCCAAGCACCTCGGATAACATGGGGATTCGCACAATCTCATCGGGTTCACCGCCAGCCTTGGCAATGTTCAGCCTCGCAATTTCCTCATAATCCAGCTCGCTCACCCGCTTCGGCACACCTGCCATACGCTGTAAATTATAGTCATGGTTCAGGACAACTACGCCATCCTTTGTCATCTGTACATCAATTTCAACGGCATCAATGCTTTGCGCCACTGAGCTGCGAATCGCCTCCAGCGAGTTTTCCGGCGCAACGAGCGTATCGCCGCGATGAGCAGACAAGAGCACGCTCCATTTTACATAAACCAATTGATCATTAGCAGCATAGCTGACAAACAGCGCAAGCGCTAAATAAGCAGCCAATATAGAGCTGTAGAGCACTCGTTTCCTCGTTCTGCCTTTTAGAAAAGTCATAAGACGCTGCTCAAGCGGGYCAACCCAGCCATTTTTGAATAAACGGAGCTGATCTCGCGGCATCACGCCTCGTGTACGTTTAAAGTGATAGAAGAGCCTTGTCAAAAAGATGATATTAATCGGTACGAGCAGCAAAGTGAACATGTAGGTTAGCACCGTTGTTAGCGTTAATGAATAATGATTGGACACCGCTTTAAGCACATTGATGTCCAGCCACGCTGGCAAATATGCAACAGACGAGATGACGACAAAACCAAGCGCGAATACGAACACATTTAGCAAAAACAGATTAACAAAGATCGATAACCGCTTTCCCTTCGTCAATAAGAGACTGCTTCTAATTGCTACTCGAATGGATTTGTCTTCGATCATAATGAAATGCAAAACAAAAATCCATCTCAAGATGGTGTACACGCCCGCCAAAAGCAACAAGCCGTATAAAGAAAGCATCATCATAGACGAGCTCAAGACGCGGCTGTTAAAAAATATCGGGACGTTAAATTGTGCAAAAAGGGAAGTTGACAGCGGCGATTCAATAAATGGCACGAGAAACAATAGGAAAAACAACAGCTGAATCAAGCCAAATCCAAATAGTTTAGGCGTCTGTCTCAGCGTCGTCAGCACGGCATCAGAGATCAATACCTGTTTGCCAAAATAATGCTGCTGAGAAATCGTAATGACCACGCCAAACTCGATAAAAAGCACAAGTACAGCTACTAAACAAATCGCGATTAATCCAGCAACGCCCGTGTAGCTCAGACCAATTTTGTAAACATCGCCATTCAATACAGAGCCCGATCCAAGTACACGAAGCATACGGTTAAATATAAAAGAAATAATCGGAATAATGACAAAGCTCGTTAGGAGCATAAATAAATATTCAAACAACAAATGTTGCTTGTACGTTTCACGAAAGTCACGGATACTTCTACCAAGCCGCTTGAGCATGAACATTCATCCTATTCATTGTATGGTAATCAATAAAGCAAGAAATGGAATTGCTAAGCAACTTCATTTCCTTATTATAGCTATTTACCTACCCCCGCGTCGAATCGGAAAAATACAATAAAAAATCCGTTCTCTTCAATTGAAGAAAACGGATGCTCATTTTTATAAAAGCTAACGTCTGCCAGCCTATTGTTTCTTAATCGAATTGTTTTTCAAAATATCATTTTTCTTTTGAACCAGCTTAGCTGTGTATAAGGTGTTGTTCTCAATGAGATAGGCTGGTGCTCCTGTTCCCGCATATAATGTGGTGATGCCGATCGCAGCTAAATTGGTTGTAATCGTATTTCCTCTAATTACGGCCTTCAGAACGTCATGCGGATTATTCCTTTTCCAATAATCGTTGATGCGCACAATCTCTGTTTTATCGGAGGTTAGTTTTTCCGCTGTAATCGTATTATTCTCCAGCAGCAGGTTTTTCGCCGCTTGAACGCTAATGGCTTGGGAGTTGCCTAATAGCTCAAATGTCGAATTTTTGATCGTCAAATCAAGCTTTGGATGTTCAGCGATCATTAATGTGCTAAGCGCTGGCGGTGATTGAAAGGAACAGCCATCGAACACATATTTGCCGGCTTGTGCAACCGCAATCGATCCGAATTTACCCGTTCCCGCGGCTCCGATAAATTCGCAGTTGTTGTATGTGGCAGGAGGCAGCGTTAACCCGGAATCGGTATTAAAGCCGGTTACCTTTAAGTTATCGATGATCGAGCCCTCGGTTATACCGCCCGTTACAACCCTAAGCTTGCCCTCGCCGTTAATCGTTATGTTTTTCAATCGAATCGGTTTTCCCCAAAGCGATAGACCAGAATCACTCTTTTTGTTGTTATTCATAACGATGTTCGATGCACTCACTCCAAAAGCATCCTTCGCACTAATTAAAAACATAGAGTCCGTAAAGGTCATTCCATCTATTTTGATATTAGGACCCGTAAACGACGTATAGGAATCATTCATCTTGTTATCGATAAATGTGGCATCGTGAGCCGCGGCAATACGCGAGCCGTCAAAGTGATTGCCTTTAATCATGGCCCCTTTAAATGGATCGGAGATGGCTAGCCCAATCGCACCTTTTGATGCCAAATGATTGTCTTCTACGATTGCGTCTTTTCCATCATAAAGAATGACATCGTACGAAGCATTATCGTGAAATTTATTGCTTTTGATCGTTATATTGCTGTTGCGGTGTCCGTTCTCGCCGAAACCGCCCTCCACATCTATTCCMGACTGCGGCATCGTCCCCTTGATATGATGAAGAACGTTGTTCTCAATAAGTACTTGATCAGCACCGCCGACCGTAATTCCTTGCCTACGGTTATAAGCAAATTCAGAATTTTTCACAACCACGTTTTTCGTTACACTCTTGTTCCAAAATTCCACATAGGCGCCTTTTTTGGTCGCTTGCTCGAATACAAGATGGAACTGCGTCGCTCCTTCAGGTATGTCGATGAGCTCGCGCACCTTCACATTTGCCAGCTTCTTAATAAAAGCTCCGTTTGCTTTATAGAAGAAGATATCAAATTTATATGGCAGTTTAATCGCATTCGACAATTCAAATTGTTTTTCTGTTTTAAAAATCGTGTTCGTAAAATTAAGCGGCTGCTTCGTTCGAAGCTTTTTGGCATTCGCGACATTTTTTCCTTTATCATCGAATGCGCCTAATACAAAATGATCTTCATACAAATCCTTTGCCATCGTGCCGTAACCGCCTAGTATGAGACCATCGCCTGTAAAATTAATCGATTTCACACCGTCAATGGTAATATCATAAGCTCCTTGCGTAAAAATGCCATAACCAGCTTCATGTGTGCCTGAGCTGTGCTTATTGTCTTTTTTAGAATAGTTATGTGTTTCCCTGTCACCTGCATAGGTCCCGCCTCTCAGCGTGACGTTATGAACGCCATAACCCAAATACATGAGTTGATACGACTCTTTATCATTTGTTTCCTTCTTGAGCACCGCATCCATCGGGAGATCAAACACCATATTGCTGACCATATTAATCCGGTTAGCTTTATCGATTAAATAGGTACCCGGCGGCAGTGACGTCGTTGTTTTCCCATTTTTAACTGCCCATTGCAGTGCATTGTTAATGCCCTTTGTTGTCTCAACAGGATGTGTGCCATCGTTATAAATRCCAAATTTAGAAAGCTCAATTAGATAATAGTCTTTGGAATCAGACGCTTCTGCCGAAGCCTGATTAGGTATTAGCAATAACTGTAATCCAAGCATTAGTGACATGACTAGCTTTAATATATTCACTTTAAGCCTCCTATTTGCGGTTCAAATCATCTGATTGCAAGAAATAAGTGCTCCTCCTTTCAACCTCTTAAATATACCACTACCAATATTCTTTATAAAGAACAAAATCCTGAATTTGGTTCGTTTAGTGAAAAAAGGGGCTTCCTTCCTATGTATTAAGATGCAAAAAAAGAAGCGAAACAAAAGAGCAGCTTGCTCTTTCATTTCGCTTCTTCTGAATTTAGGCTGCCGGCAATTCCAGCAGTTTATCTGCCACCACGGCTGCCATTTCTCTCGTAACGACCGCTTTCGGATTAAAGCTTCCGTTCGAGCCCTGCATCAAGCCGTTTACATATACGGCATTGACGTATGCTTTTGCACTTTCATGAATGCTGCTCTCGTCTTTGAAAGGAAGCGAATCTGTGCTGCCCTTAAGCTTGAAAGCCTTGGCAATCATGATCGCCATTTCTTGTCTTGTTACCGCTTGGTTCGGTTTGAACGAATCTATTGTAATCCCTTGAATGATGCCCAGTTCCTTGGCACGCATAATGGCTCCGTAATGCCATGCGCCAGGCTGAACATCCTTGAACACTTTTGCTGCCTCATTAGCAGGGGCTTCCTCCAATAGATTGATGAGCAAGGTTGCAAATTCGGCTCTTGTCATCTGCTTCTTCGGATCAAAGCGAAGCTCCGAACTGCTTACCCCAACCATAACTTTGGCTTCGAACACGCTATAAACAGCATCATAGGCCCATACGGAAATGAGGTTATTGTCTACAAATTGCGACTTGCTGCCCGTCAATTCTGTATCCGCCGAAATGTTGAACAGCGCCGGCTTTTGCTTGCTATAGCGGTCGTACGCGGCTAACGCCATCAACGCTTGCTCCGTTGCCATCTCATTTGATGGCTGACCAAGTGCATGTGCAAAACTGCCATCCGCAAGCTGGAATCTTAATAAGCTCGTTAGGAGATTCCCGTTCTTTTTCATAAAGCTGGATTCCATTGGACTAACTCCCACAGCTGACAAAGCAATAATAGCTTGAGCTACGCTCTCACTGTTGTCGTCACCAAACGCGTTAAAGCCGCCATTTACTTGCTGTTCAGAAGACAGCCATTTTACAGCTTTGTCGATTGCACTTTTCACTTTTGCTTGTTCTTGGTAAGGAGCGAGTGCGCTTATCGCCATGGCGGTTATATCTAAATTATCCTCGGATTTTTCCGACAGCGGGAATGCTCCACTCGTATTTTGCTGGCTGAGCAGCCAGTCTATTAACTTCGCACGTGTCCATAAAGCGTTTGTAGGCACCTCGTAGATACCGCTATCCAAAGCAATCAATGCAAAAATCACGCCATTTGTGCCTTGATTCGTCATTCTCGAATGATTGTAGATGCTTTGAATGAGATTGTAGCCTGCGAAGGAGGTTGCATCTTCACCTGCCGCTCTAATCGCAATAGCCATTCGTTCAAGGTCGGTTACTTTGCGGAATTCACCTTTGTTCTCTTTTAAATAAGAAGTCAGCCCGCTCAAATAGCTTGCTGGCACCGCATGACCAGACCGATATAAGGCAATCGCTTCCCAATCGCTAATCGTGCCGCTGCTTAAGATTTGTTTCGCGGCTGATGTCATTTCATTCTCTACCGCCATCGTTTCTGCCGCTGCTGCGCGCTGCATAGGCAGCAGAGCCGAACTGACGCAAGAAAGCATTAATGCGTATATAACCAGCAATAATAATGGTTTATGCGATACATATTTTTTGTTCATCCTGAATCCACACTCTCCTTTCAAGAAAATAGCTGTCCCGCAGCTATTGCAATAGCCTACGAGACAGCTTAGTATATTATGATTTCAATTCATGAAGTCGGATGATCGTAACAGCTGCCATCTCACGTGTAACAAGAGCTTGTGGATTAAACTTGCCGTTATCTCCTGTCATCAGACCTTTTTGGTAAGCTACATTTACATAAGGAACAGCCCACGCTGCAACAGCGTCACGATCCTTAATTGCTGCTTGTGGTGCATTCTCATCAGCTAGACCTTTAAGTCTAACTAAAACGGCAGCCATTTCTTGTCTTGTAATCGGTTGGTTCGGTGCAAAAGAAGTTTCAGTTACACCTGACATCAATCCTTTTTCTTTGGCTGCTTTAACATAACCATAATACCATGCCCCACTGTTAACATCCTTAAAGCCGGAATCCTCCATAATAGGGTCTGCTCCGGAGTACTTAACCATTAGCGCTGCAAATTCAGCACGTGTCAAATTACGTTTAGGCTCGAATGTTGCATTGCTCGTGCTTGTGCCTTGCATGAAGCCTAGTGCCGTTGCTTTGTTTACTGCTTCCAAAGCCCAGCTTGCAATTTTTGATTCATCTGAGTATTTCGTTGCAGATGGATCTGGTTTCACTTCTGGGTCTGTTCCAGGAACCTGTCCGCCAGTGTCGCCCGGAATAATTGCTCCAATATCCGCACCTAGATCCTTCGTATATTGCCAGCGAACATTATCTCCTTTTTTTAGCACATACGAACCTGCACTTATTTGCGGGAAGGTTCCGTTAACAGAGTACATCCAACCGCTTTTCTCACCATGATCAAATTCGGCAAGACCACCAATAGCTTGTACATAAATACTTGAATCCGAACCTATATATTTTAAAGAAACACCCTTCTCTTCAAGTACTCGTTTAAGTGCAGTAAAGGCAGTATCACCTTGTTTAAGAGTTACAGTGAATGGAGCAACCAAATCACCGGTGCTGACAGTTTTCTTTTCAACTGATAGAGTAATGGTCTCCGCTACCGGAAGAGTACCACCATCTCCACCTGTCGAAGCTGTCGTTGTTGTATAAGCTAAGAACTCTGTAAAATGCTTTGTTTTAATAATAAGATCGCCGTTCTGATTATAAGCATAGACCTCATCCGTACGAGCTGATGAATCAGCATATTTCTTAATTTGCGTGAACACACCTGCTTGATCTACAAATCCAACTTCTTTATCGCCTTGACCTTTAATAGTAAGGGTAACATGTTGATTAAATTGTATTTTTTCATTTCCGCCCGCTTGTATGCGAATTGAAATTCCATCGACTTTTTTATTGTCAGCAGACAAAACACTATTCAACTTAGTCGTTAGACCGCTATCATCTATGCTCAAATTTTTAGGAAGCAGCAGCTTTTGATCCCATGTTGATGTAACCTTTGTATTAGCTGGAATCTCCAACGTTGTCGTACCACGAATAGCTGTTACCTGTGGCAATGCAGCCGATGTAAATGTAAGACTGATATTGTTAGTTACATGCGAATTGCTTGCTGTACCAAGAGTGACAACCTTCTCATTCTCATGAATTGCAAAATTTTGATCCGTTGTTTCACTCACTTCAC
Source organism: Paenibacillus sp. 01L418 (assembly GCF_056400045.1). Lineage (NCBI taxonomy): Bacteria > Bacillati > Bacillota > Bacilli > Caryophanales > Paenibacillaceae > Paenibacillus > Paenibacillus sp. 01L418. Next base: position 1,305 of record NZ_JBFTSN010000110.1, on the reverse strand, counting down.
GAGGTATAGCGATTACAATTGGATCGGATTCTTTTTTGCCAACTAACGCAGCAGCTAATGCTTTAACCGTTATTGTTCCGCCTTTTGCTGTACCTTCAAAAGAAATATTTATGTTCTTGCCATCTTGAACAAGTGATTTTACTTTTAGATCTGTATTTCCAGTATCAATAGTCCAATTTTCGATATTGGCCGCAACGCTAGTGAACTCGTCACCAGCAAGCTTTACGTCAATCGACGGATTATCAGCACCACTTGTAATCGTTGATTGTGTAGAAAGTTCAGCATATCTGCTGTAATAGAAGCGAACGACATCTTTTTCCTTAAGCTCATATGCGTCTGCGCCAACTTCTGGAGCAATCCCATTTACTTCATACATCCAGCCGTCCCAGCCGCCAAGACTGCCGGCTGCTTCCCCAGCTATTTCTGATACATAAGGGCCGAAGTTGCTTTCCGTTATTTTATAACCAATCTTTGGCTCTGCTCGATCAAGGGCATTTTTAAATACATCTAAAACCATTACTGGGTTTTCTGTATTCTTAAGTGTCACCGTTTGCTTCGTATAAATTGGTGATGAAATGCCATCAACCTGAAAATTTACAGTCACAGAATCAGAAACTAAAACCGGAAACGGTTCGCTCTCCTTCTTACTCTCTGAAGCTGCTGCTAATGCTTGTAGTGTAAATGGCTTGTCTTTTGCTTTGCCCAAAAGACTAATCTTAATGTGCTGATCGTTCGTCTTCTCGATTGATTTAATCGTCAGTCCTGACGCATCCGAATCAATAGCCCAGTTGCTTGCAATAGTCGCTTCGCTGCTGAAATGATCACCCACAAGCTTAACGTCGACAATAGGATCAACTGAGCCGGTGTTCAGCTTTGTTGTTGTAGAGAGCGCAGGGTAACGACTGTAATAGAATCGGACCTCATCATTTTCTTTAAGCTGGTATGCATCTGCACCTACATCTGGCGCAATGCCATTGACCTCGTACATCCATCCATCCCAGCCGCCAAATGAACCAGCTTCTTGTCCAGCAATTCCTTGAACATATGAACCAATACTACTATTTACAATATTGAAAGTGATAGGTGGATTTGCTGTATTAAGTGCCTTTTTTAGAGCATCGAGTGCTGTAACTGGCTTTTCATTCTGTTTTAAACTAACCGTTTTCTGATCATAAATACTTTGAGAAATACCATCAACTTTAACCTTTGTGTTAACAAAGACAGGAAGTTTTATTTCACCTAAACGTTGCCATACCGTTTTCTGATTTTTAATATCAGCAAGTGCAACAAGTGCTTGCTCTGTAG
>NZ_JBFTSN010000109.1:0-17441 GCF_056400045.1 Paenibacillus sp. 01L418 | reverse complement strand
GTATGAAGCACTCAAAGAAGACCATATGCTGAGCAGGCATTTGCCGCTTACTCTTCCCATGCAAACGACACAGCAGCTTCTTGAGCTCGCCGATCGTTTCCGAGGAGGCATCATTCTTAAGCCTTCCTCAGGGATGCAGGGCAGAGGCATCATCCTTGTGAAGCGCTGCCCGTTTGAGCAATCACTGCTCATAAAAGGTCGAAACCGAAGAAACCATCCCTTCTCGGTCTCCTTTAAGGAGGATTTAGCTTTTGAGCGATGGATTCATCGTTTCATAAGTGGAACCTCCTATTTGATTCAGCCCTATCTGGAGCTTAGCGGCAATGACAACAAACCATTTGATTTACGAGTGCTCATTCAAAAGGATGAGAAGAGCAGATGGTCGATCTCTGGAGCCGCTGTGCGCACAGGGCAAGCGGACTCCTTAACATCCAATCTTCATGGCGGGGGCGGCGCCGTCCCGGCGGCAAAGCTGCTGTCAGCCAAATTTGGCGAGTCAAAATCCGAACGTTTGCTAGAGATGATCCATACAATAAGCAAGCAAACGGCAGAACGACTGGAAAGCAAATTCGGCAGATTTGCCGAGCTCGGTTTAGATTATGGCATTGATCAGAGCGGCCGAATATGGCTGCTCGAAGCGAACTCGAAGCCTGGCCGCTCTTCCTTTGGAATCATAAGCGATCATGAGGCCGAGCGGCTTTCCATTGAAAGACCGCTTCTATATGCACGAATGCTGTCTAGGCGACTATCACCGTCCTTTGTAGCCAATGAATTCGCAAATGGCCGTCGTCATCATTCAAGTTCTGACAACCAATTACGGCCTTTCAACGTTCAGGAGGTTCATCGATGAGTTTGACAACTTGTAACGTACATTTCTCTCAGCAATCGAATAAAATTGTCTATTTATCCAGCCCACTGCTCAAACATCTCAAGCTCTCAGGCAAAAAATCGGTTCACCTCAAGCTGGGCAAAGAGGTAATCGTAGCTGAAATCAAGCCATTGAAGCGGCCGGGCAATCATCTGTATTTATCAACTGCCATCCGTCAATCGATTAAAGTGCCGAAGTCAGGCAACGTTTACGTGCTTAATTCAGGCGATAATGAGGTTCAGCTCGGACCGCTGGTCGGCATACTGAGCGACAATTCGACACGCTCTGAGAGCAATCCTTTTGGTCCGCGTACCGGATTTATCAAGCAAGTCATTAAAACAGGTGAACATAAAGCTTACCTTTTCGGCTTTACACCAAGCGACATCAACTGGCAGCAAGAAACGGTCAATGGCTATTTCCTTAACCCGCAGGGCGGCTGGTACCGCAAAATCGTTCCGCTCCCGGACGTCGTGTACAATCGTCTTCCGAGCCGCAAAGCGGAGACATCTGCATCCATTAATTCACTGCGCGAACGCTTCGTGCGCCGCAAAATCCCATTTTTTAATTGGAGCTTCTTCAACAAGGCCGATGTCTACAAGCTGCTTGATAATGATCCTGAAGCGCTGACTCATTTGCCTGAATCGGTTTCTGGTCCATCTTCCGAAAAAATTAAGGAAATGCTGGAGAAACATCAATTTCTATATTACAAACCTACGGCAGGCAGCCTTGGAGTAGGAATCTACCGATTGACCTATCACCCGAAGCGCGGGTATTTCGCCCGCTATCGCAAGGGCAGCCAAAATGTGCTGCTTCGATTCACGCAATTCAGCAGCTTAATGCGGATGCTTCAGGCGAAGCATGGCAGCAGCTTGAATCATTATGTCGTTCAGCAAGGCATTCGCTTAGTTGAGATCGACAGCTGCCCGCTCGATTTTCGCTTTCACATGCATAAGAACGGCAGCAACGAGTGGGTTCCTGCTGGAATCGGAGCCAAAAAAGCAGGCCGAGGAAGTGTAACTACGCATGTGAAAAACGGCGGCTCGCTCATGACGCCTGAGCAAGCGCTTGGCAAAACATTCGGCACGCAAGCAGATGCCGTTCTTGAGAAAGCAAAGCTGGCTGCGATTAAACTATCAGAAGCGATCGAACGCAACTACCCTCATAGACTTGGTGAGTTGGGACTGGATCTCGGCATTGATAAGGATGGAGAAGTATGGATGTTCGAAGCGAACGCCAAGCCTGGACGATCAATCTTCAAGCATCCGGCGCTTCGCTCTGAGGGCCGCGCTTCGCTATCTTACATCTTAGAGCATTGCTTGTATCTCAGCCGCTTCAAAGATGAGGGAGGTACCAGCTGATGGATAGCTTACTTCCCGATGATGCAGACGTTAGAGAGCAGCGTGCCGGCCGAACCGTATTGGCGATTTTGACGATCGATGATGATGTTCAGCTCTTTCGCGGCAATCGAAGCAATTTTGTCRATTTGATTAGAACGGGTCAATCGATGGGTTTCATCGTTTATGTCCTCACCGTAAAAAACCTGCTTCTGACCAGAAGCAGCTTAAAGGGATATGTCTTCAATGAAGCTGAGGACAGCTGGCAGCAGAGATTGCTGCCCTTTCCCGACGTGATTTACAACCGAATTCCGCTGCGCGAAGATGAGATCCAACCGGCTGTAAGGCAAAAGATCAACGCCTGCCGCAAGCATCCGCGAGTCACGCTGTTTAATCCGGCTTTTTTCAACAAATGGGATTTATTCGAATGGCTTCGTTTATCAAAACTGACCAAACCTTATATCCCATTAACACGAAAACTCGTTTCGGTTACGAGCCTGGAACGCATGATGCGAAAACATTCCTATCTTTATTTAAAGCCAGAAAGCGGAAAAGCAGGTAAAGGCATAATGACGATCAAGGTTCACGCTGAGAAGCAGCTTCCTTATCGGCTAAGAATTCAAGAAAACAAAAAGAGTACGACTTACAATTGCTCCACCCTTCATAAACTTTGGAGTCGTATTCAGAAACAAAGCGGCAATGAGGCCTATATCGCTCAACAAGGCATCAAGCTCGCCTCCTTCCAGGACCGAAGATTTGACCTTCGTGCGCTTGTTCAAAAAAACCAACGAGGGCAATGGGATATTACTGGAATAGGCGCCCGAATTGCAGGCGCATCCAGCATTACGACCCATGTTCCTCGCGGCGGTATGATTGAAGACCCAGAGAAGCTGCTCATTAATTCATTTAATGAAGAGCAGGCGCGTAAACTGCTTATAAAAGCGAAAAATGCAGCCGTTCTTATCGCTAAGCAGATTGAACGCGCCTCAGGCCAGCAGCTCGGCGAAATGTCGTTGGATTTAGGCGTCGACAGCGTAGGGAATATGTGGTTTTTCGAAGCTAATTCTAAGCCTATGAAATTCGACGAGCCTCATATTCGTCAAAAATCGTTAGAGCGCGTATTTCATTATGGAGCTTATTTAGCTAGAACAAAATTAGAAAAAGCAGGAGGCGCATAACGTGGATCTAGAGCTGCTTACACCGGAAGCATGGTTAGCGGAACAAAAAAGACTCATTGGCTTTGCCATTCGCTTCGGAGATAAGCGGCTTGCAGTTTCGACTATTCATGCGCTCCGAAAGCTTGATCCTTCATTACTACAAGATGAAGTGAGCCGTCCATGCGGCGCGGTTGCTGCTGTTGCTAAGCAGGGCAACCGCGTCGTCGGCTTCGGTTTTGCAGAGGACGGCGGCGAGGCTGCGTGCATGGTCGTCGTCCATCCCGAAGCTCGAAGCCTCGGGATTGGCAGTTCACTCGTTCAAGCCATGATTCAACGTTTAGGGAAACTCACTTGCAATGTGGCAACGGACAATACGGCAAGCATGGCTTTATGTTTTCGTTTAGGCATGACAGCCGTTTCCATGCATAGAGGGCCAACAGGCAAACCGACGCTTCGCTTTGAAAGGGGAACCACGAATGAAACAGCCCGTCCTAGGCATCCTGACTCTATATCTCAATGAAGCCGGACATCTGGAGGAACGTTCCATCTATCAGAAAATGACTTCCGCTGGACGAAAGCTGGGACTAAGCGTCTTCGTGTTTACGCCAATGGACGTCAATTATATTAACAACAAAATTCACGCGCAGTTCTACAATCTTGACACACAAACATGGTCACGAAGGTGGACCTCGTTTCCAAATATGATTTATGATCGATGCCGAATCCAACGTACCTACCGCTTTGACCAGCTCAAAAAGTTTCGTGAACGCTATGGACATCTTACGTTCCTTAATCGCCCGCTTCGCAACAAATGGACCATCCATCGCATCCTCTCGAAAGATTCTCGATATAAAAGCTATTTGCCTGCCACGAAGTATGTCACCGATAATCAAGATATTACCGATATGATCCGAAAACATCAGCTTGTTTATCTCAAACCGATTAATGGAACCGGCGGCAGAGGAATTTTGCGAATCGAACGGCGCAAGGATGGTCAGCTTCACATCCAAGGCCGGGATCAATCAAGAAAAATTATACGACCGCAATATATTTCCACTGCAGGTTTAAACAGCTATTTGGCTCCTTGGAATTTGAAAGGCAATCGCTACATCGCCCAGCAGGGCATTCAAATAAAGCTTGCTAGCGGACGTGTGCACGATTATCGGATGCTTGTTCAAAAAAACGGAGAAGGCAATTGGGAAGTTACCGGTTGCGCTGGACGAATCGGGGCATCCGGCAGCATTACCTCTAATTTACACGGCGGCGGCAATGCTGCTACGATGAGCAGCTTGCTCAAGGAATGGCTTCGCGATGATGCGAAGGTCGCGCAGGTTAAGGAAGAGACAGAGAAGCTGGGGGTCGGCATTGCCGCTTACTTAGAGCAAAATTACGGCAGACTTTGTGAGCTTGCTCTCGATTTGGCAATTGATCGAAAAGGCGGGATCTGGCTGCTGGAGGTAAATCCGAAGCCAGCTAGGGAAGTATTTGCACAGGCTGGAGAGAAAGAGGTTTATCGCAATGCGATTATTAGACCTCTGGAATATGCCATCTGGCTATATAACCAGAAGAAGCGAAAGAAAGGTAAAGAGAAGCAGGCTGCCGTATCAGATGCCCGTGTGGATGAGAACTTCATTTCTGATAAGGAGCTGTGATGCGGCTGAGCATTTGAAATCCATAGCAAAAAAACACACCTGTTAGGGCGGCGCCATCTCTTGGCCTCCCTAACAGGTGTGTTTTTATTCAAACTGCTTATTATTGTTCCAATAAAGGCAGGAGCTCGCGGAAATCATTAATCAGTACATCCGCTCCCTCAATTTCTGAAGCACGACCATATGTAGCATACGCACAGCCGATCGTTTGAAGACCGTTGCCTTTGCCCGCTTCCACATCCGAAGAGCGGTCTCCTACCATCCAAGCCGATTGGATATTGTGATCCTTAAGCAGGCGAGCAACTAAGTCGACTTTGGTTGAAGTCTCATATTCTCCCGCACTGTATAAGCCGTCAAATAGAGGCGCAATGCCTTTGAATTCAGCAACGCCCTTCACATATTCCTCAAGCCCATTGCTGGCTACAAACAGCTTAATCCCACGTGAATGCAGCTCACGCAGCGTTTCCTCGACAAATGGGTACAGCTGGCCTTCGCCTCTTTCCAAGCCTTCGCGCTCGTACTGAAGCAGCAAGACATCAGCCCGCTTCCGAGCAGCCTCTGTACTATCTGGCATAACCTGCCGCCAAATATCCTCCAGCAGCATGCCTAAGCAGCTTAGCAGCCGTTCTACAGGCGGCGTTTCATGCTCGTAAAGCCCTTCTTCCCTTAGCGTCTCAAAAACGCGGTGGTGAACAGGCACCAGCAATTTATCCGTTTCAAACAACGTTCCATCCATATCAAATATGACAGCCTCAGGCTTTCGCAGCTTATGTATGCCCATAGTTGAAACCTCCTTCAAAGTCTGCTCTTATCATAACGGAATATAGGAAATGATCGCAAGGCTTGATGAAGGTTAACCGTTAATCACTTGCTTCGTTGACGACAGAGATTCTTTAGTCAATTTCGCCTATGCATAGCGGAAGACTGCAGCGCTATTCTTGCCAGCGCATAAGGGCCAAGATAAGCGCCGCTTATTAAAAAAACGAAATTTTTGAGTACACGATGCACTTCCGTCATAAACACCGTATCATCCATGAGAGTCTGTGTTATGGCATCCGCTGCGGTTACAAAAAATAAAAAGATGGCCGTAACCGCAAGCCCATCCAAAACTCGACTGACTGTTCCACTCAATCGACTCAACCAGCCCATGAGAACGGCGCCAACAGCTAATGCCGCACCAATTAATATCATCATTTGCCATCACCTCTTGTGATAGGTTCGGTCATTTGATRCATACTTAAACCTCACATTTTTGGATGGAATGAGATTATAGCGAATAAAAGCGACCAAGCTTGTTTACATATGATAAAGAAGTCCAATAAAAGTAACATTTTGGAGGAATGCTGTATGAAAAATCTTATTCGCTGGTTAAATGCTGCCGGTCTCGCCGCCGTGCTTGCAGTTAATGGACTTGCACAGTGGCTTCCTATCAACGGGAAAACGACTGGAGAAATATCCGCTAAGTACCCTGTGCTTATCACTCCTGCGCCATATGCCTTCTCCATTTGGTCTATTATTTATTTGCTGCTGATTGGTTTCGTCATTTATCAGTTCAAGCCACGTGCTGGCAAAAGCAAAAATGTACAGAACATCGGCCCATGGTTCATCATAAGCTGCCTGTTCAACGTCGCTTGGATTCTCCTGTGGCACTATGAGAAACTAACCAGCAGCGTATTCATTATGTTCGCTCTGCTGATCTCGCTAATCGTTATTTATAGCGCAATTCGAAAGGATAAGCAGCCTCCTGCTCCTATGGAACAATGGCTTGTACGGCTGCCTTTCAGCATTTACTTAGGTTGGATCTGCGTAGCTTCTATTGTAAATGCAGCTGTCGTTTTGTACGCTGCCGAGTGGAATGGCTTTGGTTTATCTGATGCTGCTTGGACTATTACTTTATTGATTGCAGCCAGTTTGCTTGCTGTTGTCATCGGTTTTAGGTTTGTGGACCCTGCCTTTGTTCTAGTGTTTGTTTGGTCGTTTATTGCTATTGCCGTAAAGCAGGATCAGCAGCCCGAGGTTAGTCTCTCAGCCAGCATCGCTGCTGCTATCTTAATGATTGCTGCCATTGTTATTTGGGTTCAGGCAAGGAAAGGAAAGCAGTTGCATATTGAAAAATAGAACCGGATATGTCACACTGTTTGATGTGTGTGAGGACGAAAGCCTCCTTGCAGGAAAGGACGTGACGGTTCACGTATGATAAAATGGCTGCTTCGTTCCATGACAGAATTAAGCTCGCGCAAATGGATATCTCGCATAACAGGAAAATTCGCTCAATCGGCTGCCAGCCGTCGATTTATTTCCCGTTTTGCTGCGACATATGGCATTAAAACTGAGGAAGCTGAGAAACCTCTAGCCCAATATAAAACGTTAAACGAGTTTTTTACGCGGCGATTAAAACCCGGTCTGCGTGATGTGCATGCAGATGAGGACTCGCTTGTCAGTCCTGTTGATGCTCTCATAACCGGAGCTGGGCCAATAAGCAGCGGCACGATTGTTAACGTAAAGGGGCAGGACTATACGATTGAGGAGCTTCTTAATCGGTCTCCGCGAACTTCCAATTATATGAACGGCTATTATTTCGTTCTTTATTTGAGCCCAACCGATTACCATCGTATACATACGCCAGTCAGCGGTCGTGTTGTAGAGCGTGAGCATATTGAAGGAAAAGTTTATCCGGTTAATGACTTTGGTCTTCGCCATATGCGCAGAGTGCTTAGCCGCAACGAGCGGCTGATTACCTATATGCAGCATCATGCAGGGGAAACGGCCGTTGTCAAAGTTGGCGCAATGAACGTAAGCAGTATTCAGTACGTACAGCCCCTTAAGGAAGAAATGCTCAAGGGTGAAGAGCTCGCCTACTTTGAATTCGGTTCTACTGTAGTGCTGCTGCTTGAAGATGGAACCTTTACTCCGCGTGACAACCACATGCTTGGATCGAAGGTGCATATGGGTGAGAAGCTCGGATCACTCCACGAAAACTAACTGAAGCAGACTTAGCTCAAAACGAAAAACCCCAAATTTCTCAGCGATGAGTGAATTCGGGGTTTTTCGTTTATTAGCCTATCTGATCTCCGAGGGGCTTCGCCCCGTATACTGCTTAAACTGCCTGCTGAAAAAAAAGATGTCCCGATAGCCGAGTGCATCTGCTACCTCGGTCACATTCATCCCGGCGTGCATGAGCAAATGCTGCGCCCGTTCAATTCTCGTGCGAATCATGTAGGTTTGCACTGACATGCCGATCAGCTCTTTGAATTTCATTGAAAAATATCGGGGCGACAGCTGCGCCCGCATCGCTAGATCCTCTACACGGTGCGCAATGCTTGGATTTTGCCGAACAAAGTTTGCCACCTCATGAATGGCCTCTGTCAATTGATTGCTTGCCTTCTTCTCGACTGGCAGCTGCTTGTCCTCTCTAAGCAAATGAATCATCAGCTGCTTAAGAACAAGCTGCGCCTCCTCTTCCGCTGCATACGTTTTTACAAGAAACAGCCTTACATAGCGTGAGAGCATATATTCAAAGTCGACCGTGTCATTCAATTGCCTATACCGGCTCGGCACAGCATCTATCGTTTCATTAATGGCAAAGTGAATATAGGATAATACGAGCGGACGCTGCGGGTTATGAGTGGAGCTTGTGTAGTCGCCCGGACGAAACAAGAAGCAGCTTCCCGGACCAACCTCATAGTGAGTACCGTTGACTTCAACTTCCCCTTCTCCGCTCCAAACATAAAATAAATCAAAATTGGCCATCGGCTTCTCGCGTCTAGCCCATCTCCAACCCGGCTCACATACGATTTTGGCAAACGCAGGTAACAGGATGAACGAATTAGGCGAAATGTGCAGCATAAGGAAACCTCCTGTACAAATCTATGCCGTCATCATACAACAGGGAGAAACTATTGCGCAAGCCACATGAAGTTACGAAAAAATTTGCTTTGTGAATGGTTTCCATCTCAAAAAAAATGTTATAATAGCACCCGACAAGAATAAACGGCTAACGCCTAATTATACTACATTCAAATGAATGATTTCGGAAGGATGGAATAAAGTCCATGAACCCACTTGCTCAGCAATTAAACGAGACGTTACAAGCAGAAAGCCCTAACGTTTATGCGATGTTGTCAGACTTAGGCAAAGCGATTTATTTCCCGAAGGAGGGCATTCTCAGTCAGTCCGCCGAAGCGAAAACGAAAGCAACTAAATTTAATGCTACTATTGGAATTGCAACAGAAGGCGGACAACCGATGCACCTGAAGGTCATCCAAGATACCCTCTCTGCTTACAATCCGAAAGATATATATGAATATGCGCCTCCTGCAGGAAAGCCTGAGCTTCGTGCTGCTTGGCGTACAAAAATGATCAAAGACAACCCATCCCTTGAATCAAAGGGCTTTGGTACGCCAGTCGTTACAAATGCATTGACCCACGGTCTTAGCATTGTAGCTGACCTTTTCGCTAATGCGGGTGACGCTGTAATCATCCCYAATAAAAACTGGGAAAACTACGAATTGACATTCGGTATCCGCCGCGGTGCTGAAATTGTAGAATACCCGCTGTATAACGACCAAACTCGCTTCAACAGCGCTGGCCTTCGCGAAGCCTTGCTGGCTCAAAAGGACAAAGGGAAAGCCATCGTTGTGCTGAACTTTCCGAACAACCCTACTGGCTACACGCCTGGTCCACAGGAAGGCGATGAAATCATCGCTGCCATTCACGACGCAGCGGAAGCTGGCATCAATGTAGTTGTTGTAACAGACGATGCTTATTTTGGTTTATTTTTCGAAGATTCCATGCAAGAATCACTGTTCTCCAAGCTTGCTGATCTGCATCCGCGTGTGCTTGCCGTTAAAGTTGACGGTGCGACCAAAGAAGAGTACGTATGGGGCTTCCGCGTAGGCTTCATTACGTATGGTTCAACTTCTGCGGCTACTTTGAATGCGTTGGAGCAAAAAACAATTGGTATCATTCGTGCTACGATTTCCAGCGGCCCGCATCCATCACAAACATTCGTATTGCGCGCTTTGACTTCACCTGAATTCGAAGCTCAAAAAGCGGAGAAATACGATATTATGAAACGCCGCGCCAATCGCGTAAAATCGTTGCTCGACAGCGGCCGTTATGGCGATGTATGGGGCTATTACCCATTCAACTCCGGCTACTTTATGTGTCTAACACTAAGCGGCGTTACAGCTGAGTCCGTACGTGCACATCTGTTGAACCAATACGGAATCGGTACGATTGCTCTAGGTGAAACAGATCTTCGCGTTGCTTTCTCTTGCATCGAGGAAGAAAATCTTGAAGAGCTGTTCGATACGATTTTCAAAGCGGTTAACGATTTGATTGCTCAAAAAGTATAATAAACACTCGCACTTCATTCGCGAATAATTGCAAAGAACCCCTGAGTCAGCATTTCTTTACGAATGCTTCTCTCAGGGGTTCTTTTTTGTATTCCGTCTGCCCTGCTTAGTCTTCATCCTCATCTTTCGCAAGCTTCTTGCGCAAACGCGCTGGACGAATGGCGATATACATGGCGGCAAGTACAATAGCTATGAGCGAAGGGACGTAAACGCCGCCCGCCAAAGCCAGCGGCAAAGCAACAAACAGCCACAGCAGCAGCGTGCACAGCACCATCGCCAAACGATCGATTTTCAAATATTGCTCGATTCGCTGTTTTTCCGGCAACGGGTACACATGCTTCCAAACCGAATAACGATGGATATGACGCAAGCCGCCTAATTGAACAGCAATGAGCCCCATAAAAATAAAAAATACGAGAACACTGCCATAACCAGATAGCGATACGGCTTCAGCAAACCAATAGGTGATGAGGCAGCCGAGAATAAGCAGCCTTAGTATAATTCCGCCCATCTCGGTTCTAAGCATAGATGCCGTATAGAGATAAACGAATGTATTGCGATTCGAATACGGTATCGTGCGCAGAATCCAGCTTAAATATGATCTTCTTGCAATACTCGATGGGAGTGTAGGTACATCGATAAACAATCCAAAAAAAACATAATACCGTTTGCGTGTCCTTGCTTCCTCTTCAATCAGCCTCTCCCAAGGAAAAGGATGTTTTGTTGGAAGACGATAAAGCAGCATAGACAATATACCGATGAGCAGCGTAAACCCCGCAGCCTGCCAAGCGGTACAAGTAAGCCAAGCAGCCAGCGTTAATGCTGTCATTGCCCAGCGCAGCACACGCATGAGACGTCGCATGCCAGCCCAAGTCATTCGGCGCTCTTTCCATGCTCCCCATACATTGCCCGCCTTCAGAGCGGCAGCCACGACTGCAAGAAGCAATGCTCCGTTAATGGCTGGGCCTTGGTTATAGATCGGCAAATAAAGAAGAAACACAATGGCAGCTAGTATCGAACAAGCAATTAAAGTATGACGAAACGATAAGCGCAAATAACCGGCCATCTCTGCCTCACGCGGCATCATAAAGACGACGTCTCCGGCCGCAAGCCACGTACGAAGCGGACTCCAACACAACACCAACGTTAATGCAATAACACCAACAGTCGCAAAGGGAAAGCTGGCTGGCATATGACGAATTAAATTTATGTATCCAATCGTAGAGGAGATCAAGATTAATGACATAAAAGCTGGGAAGCCGCTTTGCCCCATATACCGAAAATAAGGCAAGGTTTCCCCGCGGAATGCCTTTGCTCTTTGCTGCCACATCAGCTCCAGCTTGCTAATATTGCTCATCAAAGATTGCCCCCAGTAACGAGCTTATAGAAGGCATCCTCCAGAGAACCGCTGCGCATGTCCATGCCTGCTGCTTGTCTAATATCATCGAGCGTGCCGATCGCAACGATTTTACCGTGGTGCATGACGATAAAACGATCGCAATATGCTTCCACAGTTGAGAGGATATGCGAGCTCATAAGGATGGCTGCTCCCTTTTGTTTTACTTCAACCAGCCGCTCCAGCAAGGAACGAATGCCAAGCGGGTCAAGCCCTAGAAAAGGCTCATCGATGATGTACAGCGGCGGCTCAGCGAGCAGCGCGTTCATAATCATGACCTTTTGTTTCATGCCTTTGGATAAGTGGGCCGCAAAGGCTTTACGCTTTGGCGTCATTTGGAACTGCTTCAGCAGCTCGTCCTCACGATCACCATACTGCTTGTCCTTTACGCTATAGGCCATCCCCGTTAAGCGCAAGTGCTCCTCAACGGTCAGCTCATCAAATAGAACCGGCGTCTCCGGCACATAAGCAAATGCGCTTCTGTAACGCTCCGTTTCTTCCTCCAGCGTAACGCCATCAACCTTTACTTCCCCCGCCTGCGGCTTCATTAAACCTAAAATATGCTTAATGGTCGTGCTTTTTCCAGCGCCATTCAGACCGATTAATCCTACCATCTCGCCCGCTTTTACCTCAAAGGAGATATCATGCAGTACTGGTCTTCGTGGGCTGTAACCGCCGATTAAACCATTCACCTGTAAAATAGAATCCATCCTATCACCTTCAACTATGTAAATTAGTTTATCTAGTAAACAGCATACCGAATTATCGGACTAATATCAAAGAAAGCAATGATTTGTGTACAAAAGCAAGAAGCATGCACAAAAACGAAAAAAAATGGGCAGCCATTGGCCGCCCATTCTTTAAACACTATGATTTGCGTTCATATCGTATTACTTTGAAAGCAGATTATAAAGCACTTGTGCCACTTGAGCTCTCGTAGAAACATCTTTAGGGCTCAGCTTTGAATTGTTCCCCGTAATGATGCCGCCCTCAACTAGCACCTTGAAAGCGTCGGTTGCATAGCTTGCAATTTGAGCGGAATCACTGAAGCTGGACACCGCAACATTTGTCTCTGCTTTAGGCAATTCACCTAACACTTCAAGTGCACGATACAAAAGTGTAAATAGATCTTGACGTGTAATTTTGCTATTAGGGTCAAACGTATTGCCTTCTACACCTTTCGTAATACCCAGGCGCTTAGCAGCTCCCAAGTAATTCGTATAGTAGGTATTCCCTGCATCATCAAAATTAGCTGTTTCTTTCTCATTTGGCTCGATGCCGTATGCTCTCAATAACAAGACGATGAATTGGCCTCTCGTCACTGTCGCATTCGGGCTGTAATGGTCCTCGTCTGTACCCGTTGTAATGCTTCTTGCCGCAAGGAATAAAGCGGCATCCTTATACCAAGCTGCATCCGATACATCTTTAAAGCTTACTTTATTGTATCCTACAATGTACTGGGAGAAATGTGTCGTAACAAAGTTTACCGTTCCTGTACCCGCATTGTATTTCCCGCGGATCGTTTCCAAGCTGCCGGAATCCGTTACATAGTAGACCACTACAGCATTTGGATCTTCTCCGGCTTTTAAAGTATAAGGCACACTAACTTGCACATTGCTGCCGCCAAAGCTTGTAAGCTGGGTAGTTCCTGCGAATACGGAGAAATCATAAACCGGTCTGTCACCCAAAGCTTCCTTGCCCTCGTCAGTCAGCTCTACTTTCGTAATAATAATGCTGATGTCACCTGCTTCAGCCGAATTGCTGATGCTTTCGATTGCTTTTGCATCAAAAACGACAGTGCCAACGCCAAGATTGGCCTTCACACCCGCATTTGTGCTAGATGCTACTTCATTAAACGATTTTCTAGGAATGCTCAGCTCTACAGATTTAGTTTGAGCTGTAGCTTCAACCTTAAGCTCAACGACAGAGGTTTTGCCTGCTGCTTCCGCTTTCTTAGCAAGCTCAACCAGGCTTGTAATAGAAGCTGCGGTTGCTTTCGCTACGGTTGCTCCTGTCGCAGCATCGGTTGTTGCTGTTATCGTTGCTGTTGGTGCTGTACCATCATTATCTCCGCCTGCTGGAGGTGTAGGTGTTGGCGTTGGATTTGGGCCATTGTTTCCACCGCTTGGAGGGGATACATAATTAGGTACAATGACATCTAGCACTGCGCCGGCATTATAGCCTTCCTTAGCTGCAAACCTCACGTTGTAAGTGCCTGATGATAAACCAGTAATAGATGGCGCTGTAGCCGCTTGATAGGACTCAGCTCCTGACAGCTTGTATTCAAGTGCTGTCGTTGTTCCTGTAATTTGTCCATCATTATTAGCTGAAGAGGTTGGAGCTACACCCGTCAAGCCTGATGGTTCCGGCTGCTCTTGTAGAGCAAACGCTTTGATAACGATATCAATTGCTGGGCTTGCACTGAATCCAGGTTTAGCTGCAAATCTGATATTGTAGGTGCCTGCTGCGAGACCAGTGATCGCTGGTTCTGTTGCCGCTTGATAAGCATCCGTTCCATCTAATCTGTATTCTAGAGCTGCAGTCGTTCCTGTAATTTGTCCATCGTTATTAGCAATCGTTGTCGGTGATACGCCTGTTAAGCCAGTCGGCGCTTCTTGCGCTTCCTCGCCGTAAGCCGGAATAACAACCTCTACTTTAGGGCTCGGGCGATATCCTTCTTTTGCCGCGTAACGAACATCATAAGTACCGTAAACAAGATCTGTAACAGACGGTTCTGTTGCACGAATATAATCGGACAACGAATTAGACAACTTGTATTCAAGCGCTGTCGTTGTTCCAGTAATTTTACCGTCATTGTTAGCTGCCGTCGTTGGTGCAACGCCTGCCAGCCCTGTTGGTGCAGCTTGGTCTTGAATAAAGGATGGAACCACTACGTTTACAGCTTCGCCCGCTTTGTACGAAACAGCTGCGGGAATTCCTGCTGTATGAGGACCATTGTATCCAAGCTTGGATGAATATCTAACATTGTAAGTACCTGGCACTAAGTTAGTTATTGCATCACCAGTTACAGCCTTGTAATCCGTTTCACTTTCAAGCTTGTATTCCAGCACTTTGCCTTTCGTTCCTGTAATTTGACCATCATTTTCATCGGATGAGGTTGGTTTAACCGCTGTCAGCCCTGTAGGTTTGGCCTCAACTCTTGCGAATAGGCTGTTCAAAGCATTCGTATAGTTATTGTAATTCACACCAGTAAGCCCGCTGCTTACATAATCAGGTTGAATATTGGTCCAAGAATACATCAATTCAATATGCCCAAGAATCGGAGCTCTGTTGCCATCAGCATCCTTGTTGTCTTTGTTATATTGAAAGAGGTAAGGAACCTGAGCTTTGCTTGCGATTACTTCTACGCCGTTCTCATTCGTATACTTTACATTGTTGCTTGCTTTAACATATTGTGTTTTGATATCAGGCAAATATTTGTTAATCAAATCTACATACAGATTGGCATTTGGATGATTCGTATCTCTCGTTTGAAAGAATATGCCGTTATGCGGGTCAGCGTTCGGGTCTTTATTAAGATCCAGGATCGAAATTCCCGAATCCAGCTTGGTGTCCCAGAAATAAACTTTATCAATGTTATTTTTTTTCGCATATTCGTTAATAAACTTAATGGCTGCTTGTGTATTCGGGCACCAAGAGCCGCCGAACAAGATCGTATAATTCCCTTCGCTCTCGAGAATCTTCGTCAATTGGTGATAGGTTACATGTTCAAATACGAGCTCGCCATCCGATTCGTCAAAAATAATCGTTTCTTTTTTGTTGATGATTGATCCGTTTCTATTGAAAGCTGCTTTGATAGAATTCGAACGGTTAATCGTATCAAATGAAGTGATTCCTTCAAATACTTGACTCACTTTTGCTTTGTAAGCATCTACTTTGCCCGTGTCCAAAACACCATTTGTTAAATAATCGTTCCATACATTCGTTGATGCCAAAGAGGAAACAATTTTCTTTTTGTTATACACAAACAAGAATGGTGCTTCAATTTTTTTCGCTGAGCCTTCTGAAATTACTGTGCCCTTGCTGTCTTTTTTCGTATAGCTAACGATATCTCCTGCTGGAAGTACTTCATCGAGGTTCGTTAAATATTTTTTGACCAGCTCGACATACGCTTCTGCAAAATCAAAAGTGTTGTTGCCGACTTTGATTTCTTTCGTTTGCGTTTCCGCAATTTCTAGTGATTTCCCATCTAACCTCGTATCAAAGTTATAGATGGTTTTTACGCCATATTGCTTCGCCACCTGATTAATAAAGCCAATATTCGCTTGTGTTTTATCGCTCCAAGCTCCGCCAAACAACACAACATACGTGCCTTCGCTGTCAAAGAGATTAATAATATCTTCATACGTTACCGTTTGAAGAATATGGTTCTCATCATCCAAATGATCATACACATTATTAAAATAGTTATAATGGCTGGCGCCGCTATTTACTAGAGTTTCCGAAGCTGGATTGGCATTAACGATATTGGCAGCCGGCAAAATTAATAACGCAGCCAATATAAGAGCTAACCATCTTTTGGATGTATTAAATTGTAATTTCATGTTCATTCCTCGTTTTCATCAAATTTTGTCGATGTGCCAAGTGTGAAATATGTATTCTCCACTAGTCGCTTCAAGATCTCGTGCAGGGAGCCGGTCATAAGAGACTGATCTGCCTCTTATGACCACCCCCATTTCATAACTCATAAATACGTATTTCTTGTTTCTAGCAGATTTCTTCTTCCGTCGTCGATGGTGCTGGCTGTTGACCTTCGGAAGACGAAGATGATGATGAAGAGGATGAAGCAGGAGCCTCTGAGGATGATGGTGCTTTCGGCTGTACCGCATCTTTTTTCACGAATGAGACCGATTTAGATGGTTTCTTTTCTTCTTTCGCAGCTGGCTCCGCTGGTTTCGATTGTGTTTCTTCTTTCGCAGCAGGTGCTGCTGCTTTTGGTTCTTCTTTTACAACGGCTGCTGCTTTAGGCTGGCTTTCTTCTTTTACAGTCGTTGCTGCTTTAGGCTGGGCAGCTTCTTTCGGCTGTGTTGCTGTTTTTTCAACCGATGTATTTGCTTTAGCCGCAGGCTCTTCCTTTGCTGCTGCCGCTTTAGCTGCAGGCGCCTCTTCCTTCTTATCTACAGCAAGAGTAACTTTGGATTTATCTTCTTGTTTCGCATCTGCTTTTTCTGCTTCAGGTTTATTTGCCTCTATCGTGTCCGCCGTTTTTGTTTGTGGTTGTTTTTCGCCTTCTGCTGCAGCTGTGTTTACTTCTGATTTTTTCTCTGTGTCAGAAACGGTAATGATTTTGGATTGATTCTCTTCCTTTGCTTCGGTAACAATTGCAGCGTTGTCCTTCACCGCAGGCGCACCTTGCGCCTGTTTGGCAGATACGACAACATAGGTTAGGGCTGAGAAGGCTACTGTTGCAGAAATTAATGTTAGTGTTAGTTTTTTCATGATTGTAAACATCCCTTTCGCTTCGCTCTTTGAGCTTTTTTGTTTTTTTGGATAAAAAAAGGAGACCCAACAAGGCGCAGAACTGCGCTCCTATTGAATCTCTGGTGGTCCAGTAGATTATCTTCTTTTGTCATCCTACAAAATGGTTTTTCAACTCACTTTGAATATATTCCTATATTATTCCTCAGAAACGACCCTGTCAACGATTATTTAAATTTTT
>NZ_JBFTSN010000108.1:0-17467 GCF_056400045.1 Paenibacillus sp. 01L418 | reverse complement strand
CCAGCGGAGAGCAATCAGCCATCCGCAGCTAATGACGCTTCAAACCAACCAAAAACGGAAGCGGTTACAGTGGAGGAGCCTCTATTCACTAACGCCTCCGTTCATGATCCGTCGATTATCAAAGTTCGTGATACCTTCTATATTTTCGGCTCGCATCTCGCTGCGGCGAAGTCGAAGGATCTCATGACCTGGGAGCAGCTGAACTCCAGTGTCTATGAAGGGAATCCCATCATACCGGATGTACTGACAGAGATGAGCGAGGAGCTAGCTTGGGCCGAGACTGATACGTTCTGGGCAGGCGATGTCATCCAATTGCCGGACGGCAAATTTTATATGTATTACAGCATGTGCAAAGGCGACTCTCCTCGGTCGGTGCTTGGATATGCGGTTGCCGATCAGGTTGAAGGGCCTTATAAAAATAAGGGCACAATCCTCAAATCGGGCATGTGGAATGATTTGAGCGAGGATGGAACGTTGTATGACGCGGCAGTACATCCAAACGTAGTCGATCCAAATTTGTTTTATGATAAAGATGGCATTCTATGCATGGTTTATGGCTCATACTCCGGCGGTATTTTTATTATGAAAATGAATCCAAAAACAGGTCTGCCCTATCCCGATCAAGGCTACGGCAAACGACTGCTCGGCAACAATCACAGCCGCATCGAGGCGCCTTATATGATGTACAACAAAGAAACGGACTATTACTATTTATACCTTTCCTATGGCGGACTAGACTCCACAGGCGGATACAACATTCGTGTAGCACGCTCAAAAAATCCCGACGGCCCGTTCCTCGATTCAGAGGGCAAGGAAATGATTGACGCATTTGGCGCCTTCGGCACGCTGTTTGATGATGCTTCTATTGCGCCTTATGGCGTGAAGCTCATGGGAAATTTCCAAATGGACAATGTCGACGGAGAAATTGCTAATATTGGGACGGGTTATACTTCACCTGGTCATAACTCCACTTACACCGATCCTGACACGGGTAAAATGTTTATTATTTTCCACACTCGTTTTCCATCTCGCGGAGAAAGCCACGAGATAAGAGTCCATCAAATGCTTATGAACACGGAAGGCTGGCCTGTCGTCGCGCCTCATCGTTATGCAGGCGAAACCGCAGAGAGCGTAAAAACCGAGCAAATCATCGGCGAATACAAATACGTGAACCATGGCAAAGACATTACGGCTGATGTAAAACCAGCAACACTGCTTTCTCTCAACAAAGACGGCACAATCTCCGGAAGCACAAGCGGCTCATGGAAAAGCACCGGCGCTGTTACTATCGATCTTACAATTGATGGTTCGCTGTATCACGGCGTCTTACTCCGTCAGTGGAATGAAGGCACACTCAGCTATGTGATGACATTCAGCGCACTATCCAAAGAAGGAGCTGCCGTTTGGGGCAGCCACGTCTCCAAGGAGTAGTTATATATACATTCGTCGCCTTGCCGCTTCGATGCATAGGCATGATCCGTATTTTCATCATATGGTGGTATATAAGCCTATTACAGAGGACGGTAAAGCGATGAATGGCTATGGGCCAGTCAGTGTGGTCAACTTAACGAATCCACTTAATAAATCGCTGCAAGGCAAATATTTTTTAGGCGAAACCGATCAGTTGATTCCGACCGATTAAAACCGGACTTGAGGAGCTTTGTTCCCCATTCCGGTGTTAATCTTTATTCGGATCTTTATGTGCTAAGCAACTTGTCAGATGATAAGCTCGTCTCGCAAATTCGCTTAATTGACAATCCCATAATTAGTACTGTATAGTACTAATTATGAAAACGACCTCCAAAACATCTAATCGCGAAATTGCGCTAAAGACAGCGTCCAACTTGTTTTTGAGCAAAGGTTATCTCGTCACAAGCATGGATGATATTGTTGCAGCGAGCAAAGTATCCAAAACTAATATTTATTACTATTTCAAGAGTAAAGAGGAGATATTGTCCACGATCATTGAGCGGATGACTGATCAACATGAAGCACTTATAGCTCATATTGCCGCTCAAACCGAGCTGCCTGTTATGGAAAGGCTGACGAAGCTTATGCAGACGCTCACTCTGCAGGATATCGACTGCCTCGGAGGATGTCCTTTTTTAACGCTATACACGCAAACACCAATGGAGGCAACTGCCATTCGGGAACAGATAAGCGCATTTTTCAAAAAACAATTAACGATCCTCGAGCATCTTATTACAGAGGGCATTGCTAGAAATGAAATGAACAGCAAACTGCCCCCTCAACCAATGGCTTCCTTAATTTTGTCCACGATCGAGGGCGGATTGTTCCTGCAGCATGCTCAGCAAGACCCAACCATACTACAGCAATCGCTTCATGCTTTAGCTTCTATGCTAAAGTAATTTTTTTAAAAACTTTAGTACTGATTAGTACTATAAATAATTTCAGAGGAGTGTTTACTAATGGCACATGTATTTATGACGGGCGGAACAGGTTTTGTCGGCTCCCAAATTATTAAACGGCTAGCTGCCGACGGTCATCGCATTACTGCTTTAGCGCGTTCGCATAGCCGAATAGCGGAACTTATTGAGCAAACAAACCACGAGGAGTCCGGTCTCCTATCAGCCGTAATCGGAGATTTGACAAAGCAAGGACTGGGCTTATCTGCAAGCGATCGCCTTGCGATACAAAACGTGGATGTCATTATACACGCTGGCGGACCAATGGATATTCTTTTAACTGAACAACAAGCAAAGAGGGTTTTCCTTGATGCAGCTAACCATTTAACTTCACTTGCTACTGAGCTTTACGAGAATGGAAATCCCCTGCATTTCATTCATGTCGTTGGTTTCAAAAGTCCTGTGACCGATTCGAACTTAAACGATGCAACAGCCATTATGCAGCTTTTGGAGCACGAATCTCCTTATGAGCGAATGAAAATAAACGCAGACGTTCACATCCGCCAGCATGCTAAACAAACCGGCTATCCTCTTTCCGTCGTTAACCCAAGCGTAGTCATCGGTGATTCTACTACCGGCAACACGGAGCAAACCGGAGGGTTAGGCATTTTGATAGCAGCCGCGAGAAAAAAACTTATGGGCACTGTTCCAGGAGGCAAAAAACACTGGCTCCCGCTCGTCCATCTCGATCATACGGCAGCTTTCATTGCTGCCCTTGCGAACGAGCAACAACCTCTCAGCAACACCTATTATTTACTTGATGAACAAGCAGCGAGCCTTAACATGAACCAGCTAATAACACTCATAAATAAGGAACTTAGAGTCCCGTCTCCAATCGGTTTTATCCCTGTATCCCTTTTGAGCAAGATTTTAAGCTCCCGTATGGGCAGCAAACTAGGCATTCCCCAAGAATCACTCAGCTTTATTGTCAATCAAGCATTCCCTCTACAATCTACACAGCATATTCAGCAAAAATATTCGCTTCCTGCCACTGTAGATTTATCGGTTCTCCCGCATGTGATTGCCGATTTGGATTATCGTTTATCCCATAGGCCGACAAGTCATCCTAATTTCGTACGCAGCAAACGCGGTCCACTCGCCACGCTAGAAAAAACTGGAAGTGGCAACCCAATTATTTTGCTGCCCGGTACCTTCAGCGGTGCAGACTGTCTTATACCGCTAGCTTCAGAGCTGCGGCATCGTCAGATATGGATTGCTGATTTACCGGGCTTCGGGCGATCACCCTATCACCATCATCCGGTAAACGTAGTAAATGGGCATGTCGAGGCTATTATGTCCGCTATTACATCACAACCGGAAACCGTTACTTTAATCGGTCATTCCTATGGAGCATTGCTCGCAGCCAAKGTCATGGAGCGTATGCCAGAGCGTATCCAAGCCGTGTATTTATTGCAGCCAGCGCTCCACCATGCGAACAGCAGATATAGGAGTAGAATCGTCAATCGTATGCTTTTGCCCCATATATCCTTAGCAACCTTGCGCAAGGAGCTTGTATTGCAGGGATGCTTCGAGAGGATCGGTCAAATCCCTAAGGACTATTTGGAATATGTTTTGAACGAGCTCAGCTCCCCGCGCGTTAGAGCCACTCTGGCTGACACACTCGCCCAGTTAACGAAGGATGAGCATTTCCGACAACAACCCGAACAATGGGGTGAGAAACGGGTCAGTATCATTTGGGGTTCACAGGACCGTGTGTATACGATACCGAAAACTTACAGCGCAGTTCCCACTCAGCTTCTAGGACGCGGTCACCACTTCCCCCTTTCTCATCCGTCTGAAACAGCGCGCCTATTATATCAAGCGGGGCTCTAGTTTAAAGTTGCATGGTATGAAAAAAAGGCGGTTCTTAAAGATTCTAATCAACCTTTAAAAAACCGCTCTTTTTCTGTTTAAGCCATTATTTGTTTTTAAGCATATTCATAATAACCGTAATCGCGTCTGCCCGCGTTGCTGTAGCTTTTGGCGCAAAGATATTGCCCGTACGTCCCTGAATGATGCCTTTATCGCTAACTGCTCTAACCGCACCCTTCGCCCATGCCGGGATATCCTTGTTATCAGCAAAGCTGGTTGTCGCATTCGGATCTAACGTTAATCCAGCACCGCTTGCAATCATTGATACCATTTCCATACGCAAAATGTTTGCGCCCGGACGGAAGGTCCCATCTGGATAGCCGCTAATAATGTCCGCTTTGACCGCTTGTGCAACAGCTTCTTTTGCCCAAGCCGCAATTTTATCATTATCAGCAAAGGCAAGCACCGAGCCTGCACCATCCGCTTTCAACGCACCCATCAGCATAACGGAAAATTCCGCACGTGTTACGGTTTTATTCGGTTTAAACGTACCGTCTTCATATCCCTTCACAATTCCGGATGCGACCGCCTCTTTAATAGCGGCCTCTGCCCAGTGCCTTGATATATCTGTAAAAGAAGGCACTTCTTCAACTTTCTTGTCTACAGCGAATACAGCAAACTTAGTAAAATGATCAGATTGTACAGTAATAAAGTTATCCTTTACCGTACCGCCCATCTCTACCCATTGCTTCTTCACCTCATCGTAATAGAATACGGACGCCGTCTGACCACTCTTGATCAAAGCGGTATCAAACTTAAAGGTCAGCGTGACTGGAACGAAGAAATCAGCTGATATCGACTTAAGTATTTCAAAAATAGAAGACACTCGCTTGCTCGATGGCTCAACAATGCCGCCCGTTTCAGTCAGTTTCTCAATAGAAAGCAACATTTGCTCCTTCGTCGCTCCTGCTGGAATAGATACAGTAACGCTATCATCCAAGCCAAGCGTACCTGCGCTGCCTGCACCAATCGAAACCTGTCCTTTAGGCACATTGCCACCCGAACCACCTGTACCGCCTTCTACTGGAGGAGTTGGAGTTGGAGTTGGAGTCGGTGTAGGTGTGGGAGTTACAGGCGTTTCAGGCACATCAATCTTAATATCTTGTGTCCCTAACGTTTCAAACCAGTTCTTCACTGTAGCAAAATCATTCGAGAATGCCAGCGAAAGCATAAGCATGATGCGTGCATGCTGCGGGTTTAAATTATCTCCGGCAATAATGCCGTTTCCGCCGCCAGTGATCGTTCCAGAACCCGTTCTAGTCGTCGATACGAATGTAACGCCATGATCCTTAATCGCTGCGGACCGCGCCGCGCTCATCTTCGACGAAATACCAGCCGCCCCAGTGCCGGCTGTTACAATCCCTTTGGCTCCATCAGCTACTAAAGCACGAATGGCACCGCCGCCGGCTTCTTGGTAGCTATAAACGATTTCAACGATAGGCAAATTGTCCTTCGAAATATTTTTCAATGCAAACGGCGTTTTCCAATCCGCTAGTCCAGCTTTGAGCGCCCTAGCATTCAGACGATACATACGTACCGCTGCATCATCAACGTAACCAAGCACGCCGAACATCGGTGTCTCAAACGTATCCGTCCGGTGCGAATTGCTCTTTGTTACTTCGCGTGCCGCATGAATGACATCGTTTAGCATAACGACCGTGCCGAACCACTTTGTTTTGCCGCTCCCCGCCACCTTAATTGCTTGATACAGGTTGGCCGGAGCATCCGTTCCAACGACATCCCAAGGCCGCATTGAACCCGTGACAACTACCGGCTTCTCGCTTTGAACAGTTAGATCGAGAAAATAAGCAATTTCCTCCATCGTGTCCGTACCTGTCGTAACAACTGCACTATCATAAATTTCAAGCGCAGCATCCACCGCAAGGGAGAGATCATACAGGTCCTTCATACTGTAGCCGCTCGAGCCCTTGTTGCCGAATTGATAAGTAGAGACATCCGCTATTTTATTTTTCCCAGGCAGCTGAGCTACCATATCCGCCATTTTATACGTTCCTGCAGCATAGCTTTGGAAATTAGTAGGATCATTATTACTCGCTTTACCAGCAATCGTCCCGCCAGTCGCCACTACAATGACATTTGGCAATGGAGAAGCTTTATGCTCCTCGGATAATGCCGGGATATCAAAGGTAGGCAGCTGAGGTGCTGCAGTCTCGGCACGAACTGAGCCGGCATAGCCAGTCAGTATCGTACTGAGGAGAGCCATAATGAGGAGGGGAATGAAAACTTTCTTTGCTGTAGTTGATTCACTTCTTATGGTCATAACCGTACTCCTCCCCCTAATTATGGCGTCACTGGTGCTGTTTCAGGCGTTGTTTCTGTAACAGCCGGAACTTCTGCTTCCGGTGTAGGAACAACAACGACAGGTTCCGTTACAACAGGCTCTTCGATTGGTTCTTCAACCGTCGTGCTTAGTACCGTATTTTCATCAACTGAAATTTCTACATCCTGTGTGCCAAAAGTCGTGAACCAGTTTCTAATCTTGTTTACATCGTTTGTAAATGCTAGGGACAGCAACAACATCATACGAGCATGCGCCGCATTCAAGTTGTCTCCGCCAATAACACTTCCGCTGCCGCTATCATAGATAGAGCCTGAGCCTGTTCTTGTTGTCGATACAAATACGACACCTTTATCCTTAATGGCCGCGGAACGTGCAGCACTTAGCTTCGACGAAATGCCGCCAGCGCCTGTTCCTGCGGTTACAATTCCCTTCGCTCCGTCTTCCACCAAGCCGCGAATAGCGCCGCCGCCCGCCTCTTGATAGCTGTATACGATTTCTACTATCGGAAGACTATCTTTGGAGATGGTTTTCAAATCGAATGGTGAAGCCCATGCTGGTGTGCCTGCTTTTGCCGCTCTAGCAGGAGCACGGTAAATACGAACAGCCGGGTCATCCACATAACCTAGTGCACCAAACATCGGAGCATCAAAAGTATCGGTACGGTGTGAATTTGACTTCGTAACTTCACGCGCCGCATAAATGACATCATTCAACATGACCACTGTTCCAAACCATTTTGTTTTACCGCTGCCAGCTAGTTTAATAGCTTGATAGAGATTAGCAGGCGCATCCGTTCCAATAACATCCCATGGACGCATAGAGCCTGTAACAACAACCGGTTTTTCACTGCGAACGGTTAGATCGAGGAAATACGCGATTTCTTCCATCGTATCCGTACCCGTCGTTACAACTGCACTATCATAAATCTTAAGAGCTTCGTCTACCGCAAGCGATAGATCATAAAGATCTCTAATACTATAGCCGCTCGAACCCTTGTTACCGAATTGGTAGGTAGAAACATCAGCTATTTTATTTTTCCCAGGCAGCTGAGCAACCATATCTGCCATTTTATAAGTACCAGCCGCATAGCTCTGGAAGTTAGTAGGATCATTATTGCTTGCTTTACCCGCAATCGTTCCTCCTGTTGCAACAACAATAACATTAGGAAGACTTGAAGCTTGATGTTCAGCGGATAGGGCCGGAATATCAAATGTCGGCAATTGCGGCGCTTCCTCCGCGCGTACAAAATCCGTTTTTGTCAGTACCCCTACCATCGCTGCAAGCAATGAAAGTACAAGCAGTGGAATTAAAATCTTTTTCGCTATCTCGCTCTTTACAACTCGTGTCATGTTTAACTCCTCCTATGCGATATAATTCTCTCTTTCTTCTACATCAGTCTATTTCATGTTATATAAGTTAACAAATCATTAAAGTAGACAAAAAAGCGTAACCATCGAGGTATAACTCTACTTTTCACTCATTTGTGCTCATATCCTTACTAAATTGAAGAAAACATATGTTAGTTTTATTTACATGAATTAACGAGATTACTAGATTAATGCTCAGTATAAAAAAGGATTCTATAAATCAGTTTCAGTGTAAAAATTAGTAAGATAGACACTGTTTTTTATTCTCTATTTGTATTTAGGAGGGACATATGTCACTTATAATGGGGACACCTATGTAGCCAAATGGTGGACGATGGGAGAAAGACCTGATCAAGGAGGCGTCTGGAAAAAAAGCTAAACAACCCATGCAGCCGAATAGGGGCAGCTTCGTTATTTTAGCGAAGCTGCCCCTATTTTCTTTGTCTAAAATGGATCATTAAATCTCCCTGTTGACACTTATAGTACGCAATGCTATGGTGGACGTCAGAAGGCATTCTGCTATCGACGCGGGGTGCCTATCTGTATATTTATTTGGTAAGGGAGGACACAACGAATATGATTCAAGTAAAAGAATTTATTGATACGGATTCTGTTTTTGCTGAAAAAAGGGCAAATGAGTTTTTGGCAGAACTGAGCGACGATCAAGTCATTAATATTTGCTACGGCTCCATGATCAAAACAGCCACTTCAGGCAACACTTATCAGCGCAGCACTATACTTGTCGTTTATAAGCAAAGCAAAGAGAAGGAATAAAGAAAGCGGGTGATCCCATCATTAAGCCTCGTCAAGATAATCTAGAACATCATGAGACGCAGGGGAATGAGGACAAGGACATTCGAAACACAAAAAGAGATAAGTGGGAAATATTTTTCCGTATCCTTTCCTCCACGGCAGCATTTGGTTTGGTAGCTATCGCTATCGGCTATGTCACCTATTCATTTTTCATAAAATAGAGGCTGCTGTCTTGGAACCGTTATCACTTATTTTTAAGGTGGAGGTTTGCCATGAAATATTTTACTTATAATCGATGGTGTTTATTAAAGAGCGGAATATTCACAAAACCTTAGTCCCCCCTTCCCTGTAACAACGGCAAAGAAGCAAGCAGCCGTCGCCTAATCATGGCGCCAGCTGCTTGCTTCTTTGCGTTTTTTTCACTATTGCCTCTCAGCTCTTGTTACGCTTGTTCTTGTACCACAGGAAGTTTTTTGCGGAAATGCCCTTCGCTTGGACGTTCAAGTCCAAGATGGTCACGAAGGGTATCTCCCGTGTAATCTTCACGAAACAGTCCGCGCTGCTGCAAAATCGGTACGACATAATGAACAAAATCGTCGAGTCCTCCAGGAAGAACCGGAGCCATGATATTGAAGCCATCGCAGCCATAGTCCTCAAACCACAGCTCGATAAGGTCAGCCAACTGTTCGGGCGTACCAACAAACTGCAAATGTCCCCTCGCTCCTAGCATTCTGCTTCCAAGCTCTCGCATCGACAGCTTATCTTTGCGCGCCATATCCATAATAAGCTGAACACGGCTCTTCATGCCGTTGGATGCTTCAACAGGATCAGGAATGTCCGGCAGTTGATCATCAAGCGAATAGCTGCTTAGATCTACGCCGAGGAATCCTGATAAGAAGCCGACAATATGCGCAGCAGGAATAAGCCCCTGCAGCTCTTGGTAACGCTGCTTCGCTTCCTCTTCCGTCGCACCAAGAATCGGGGAGAGACCTGGCATGATTTTTAGACTGCCGCGTTCCCTCCCATACTCTCCAAGCTTGCTGTTCACACTCTCATAAAAGATTTTTGCCGCTTCCAGCGATTGCTGAGCCGTAAATATAACCTCGCCAATGCTGGCCGCAAAGTCTTGACCTGGACCTGATGAGCCTGCCTGAATTAGCACCGGATAACCTTGAGGAGATCTCGGCACATTCAGCGGTCCTTTCGTGGAGTACCATTCTCCGCTGTAATCAACTGGCCTTACTTTAGACTCATCGGCAAACTGACCCGACACCCGGTCAAGCACAAGCGCGCCATCCTCCCAGCTATCCCATAAGCGGGTTGTGGCATCCACAAATTCACGAGCCATCTTGTAACGCAGGCCGTGCTCGGGATGTTTTGGCTGCCCGTAATTATGAGCTTCCAGATCAAGCTGCGAGGTTACAATATTCCAGCCTGCTCGCCCGCCGCTAATATGATCAAGCGAAGAAAACTTTCGTGCGACATTAAAAGGGGTGTTGTATGTGGTTGAGACGGTTGCAGTCAGCCCAATCTTCTCCGTAACAGCCGATAATGCGGACAATAGCGTAAGAGGCTCCAGCATGCCCGCTACCGCTTGCCCCACATTAGTGGCATACAGCAAATCTGCGAAGAAGAGCATGTCGAACTTGCCGCGCTCCGCGGTTTGCGCAAGCTTCTGATAAAACTTCACATCAAACATTCCTTCAACACCCGACTCCGGATGACGCCAGCCTGCATGATGATGGCCTGTATAATAAATAAATGCTCCGAGATGGAGCTGCTCCTGCCGTTTCCCCATAATCCGTTAACCGCCTCTCCAAACGATTCATTTTGTCATCCTTTATACGTATCTCGCCAGCGAAGCCATTTGGTTTCTAGCAGCCGAATGGCCGAATCCGACAACTTGCCAAATACAGCGAACAAAATAATGCCTACAAAAACAATTTCCGTTTGCGAGTATGCTCTTGCATCCTGAATCATATAACCGATACCTGCACTCGTCCCCATCATTTCTGCAACAACAAGCAGCAGCCATGAAGCGCCAAGCGATAGCCGTACGCCCAATAAAATATTCGGCAAGGCCGCTGGTATAATAAGCTTTGTTACCTGCTGAAGCTTCGTATATTGGAAAATACGCGAAACCTCATACAGCTTCACATCCGTATTTCGAATACCAAGAAAGGTGTTCACATAAACCGGAAAAAAAGCGCCAAGTCCAATAAGCAGCACCTTTGAAAACTCTCCGATCCCGAACCACAAAATAAACAATGGAATAACGGAAAGCAGCGGCACCGTTCTCAGCATTTGCAGCGAAGGATCAAGCGTCCTCTCCATCACTTTGCCAAGACCCGCCGATAAACCGAGCAGCAGCCCGAGCGCTCCGCCAAGTAGAAACCCAAAACCAGCGCGATAAATGCTAATACCGAGATGCTTCCCCATCTCTCCCGATTCACACAATGACACAAAGCTCTTCACAATATTTGACGGGGCCGGCAGCAGTGTTTCAGACAACAAACCAAGCCCGCTGACCGCCTGCCAGACAATCACAATGAAAGCCGGAACAATCCAGCCATGAAGCGGCTTTGGAATAACGCTTAACCAGTCCCGACCAGCTGCCTTTGCGCCCATTTCACGCGAAGCGGTTCGTTCGCTCATTACTTGTTGCCTCCTTTGTAGCTATCCTGCCAATTTAACAGCCTCTTCTCAAGCAGCTTAACAAGCGAATCCGTCAGCTTACCGACTGCAGCAAAAATAATAATGCCTACAAATACAACCGAAGTAATCATGAGATAACGCGCATCATTAATCAGAAAGCCAATCCCTGAGCTCGAACCCATCATTTCCGCTACAACAAGCCCAAGCCATGCCACGCCGATAGAAAGTCGCACGCCGAGAAAGATATTAGGAAGCGATGCCGGAAGAACAAGCTTCGCAATCATTTGCCAGCGGCTAAACTGCAGCACACGAGCAACGTCAAACAGTTTGCCATCTACGGAACGAATACCAAGAAAGGTATTGACGTACAGGGGGAAAAAAGCACCTTTTGCAATCAATAACACTTTAGATGTCTCATCAAAGCCAAACCACAAAATAAACAACGGAGCTACGGCCAAATGGGGCAAAGTACGAAGCATTTGCAAGGAAGGATCAATGAGCCTTTCCGTCTTATAGGAGAACCCTACCCATAATCCCGCAGCTAAACCTAATCCTCCGCCCAGCAAAAATCCAAGCAGCGCACGCCGAGCTGAAATACCGAGATGATAAACCAGCTCACCAGATAAAGTTAAATGAACGAATTCCTCCACAATTAAGCCTGGTGTTGGCAGCAGCGTTGGATTAAGCTTCCCCATCATTCCGGCAATTTGCCAGATAGCTAATAAGCCGACTGGAAGCAGCAAACTGAGCAGCAGATTAACCGTTTGAATAGAGAGACGGCTCCTCGGCCGCCTCTTCATTACTTTGATGGGCTTATGCAATGCGCTTTCTGAGCCAGCTCCAACCATAAGAAACGCCCCATTCCTCTTGTTCAGTGTATTATTTCAACGCTTCTTCAATAAATTGGTTATCAAATACGGTGGACACGTCGATTTTCTTGCGAATGACTTTAATGTCGAACTGGAAGTCTGCCGTCTTTTGCTGCTCTGCAATAATTTCATCCGATACAGGGATATTAATTGTCCTGGAGCGATTGAAGATTGCTTCAATTAATGCCGCAGGCACCTTGCGCTCTGCCGCATAACGCTCGGTTGATTCGGCACGATTATCATTTTCCCAAGCAAGCGCTTTGTTCCATACTTTCAGATACAGGGTAACGAGCTCAGGATAATCATCAGCAAATTGTTTTCTAACAATGTTGAAGGAAGGAGAAAGCACGCCCAGCTGTTCGCCGTCCGCAAGCACCTTCGCTTTATCCTGCAGCGTGTTCAGCGTAATGTTCGGCTCCCATGTCGCCCATGCATCAACCTTCCCCGTCTCAAAAGCAGGCTGCGCTTCATCCGGCTGCAGTTGAATAATTTCCAAATCCGATGCTTTAAGCCCCGCACCTTCAAGGCCGCGGTAAAGGAAGTTAAATGCGTTGCTCCCCTTGGCAACAGCTACCTTCTTGCCTTTTAAGTCAGCAACCGTTTGAAACGGGCTATCTTTAGGCACGATGATCGCGACATTGTTTTTGCCTTCGAGCGCCTGAGAAATGACTGTGAATTTAATGTCCGCAGCTTGTGCTGCAATAATCGGCATATTGCCAAGTCCAGCGAAATCAAGACGGTTAGAAGCAATTGCCTCTGTCATTGGAGGGCCGCTCTGAAATTCCGCGTACTCCACTTTCACGCCAAGCTTGCCAAATTCATCTTCAAACCATTTCTCCTCAATCGCTTTGCCCATTAAGCCGCCGCTGCCCTGATATCCAATCTTTACAGTAACTCCGTCATAGCTCTTTGCTGCTTTGTTGCCCGCGTTGCCAGTTTCTTTCTTGTCTGGATTTCCATTTCCAGAAGCCGCGCAGCCGCTAATAAATACCGCTAATACAATAATTGCTGCCGTAAGAAGGCGTAATCTGTTCATCTTCATTCTCTCCCCGACGATCTTTATTTTTGGTGAAAAATAGTTTATTAAATATCCGCGCCTTGATCGATTTCCGGCCCCTCAACCTTCTCAAACTCACCCAGCACCTTGTGCCGCATCTCTTGAAAAGCATGGCCTGCTCGTTTCCGAGGATACAGCAAATCAATCGGCAATATTTTTCGAATATGACCCGGACGCGGATTCATAATGACGACTCGCTCGCCCAGAAATACCGCCTCATCCAAATCATGTGTCACAAACAACATCGTCGTTTTGTTTTTCTGCCAAATATCAAGCAGCACCTCTTGCATATGCGACCGAGTAAAAGCATCCAATGCGCCAAACGGCTCATCCAGCAGCAATATATCAGGACTGCGAAGCAGCGCTCTTGCAATAGCTACACGCTGCGCCATGCCTCCAGATAACTCACGAGGATAAGACTGTTCGAAGCCCTTCAGCCTTACAAGCTCGATGAGCTCATCTACTCGTTTACGAACCTCCGGCTTACGAAGCGATAAATTTGCGGCTATATTTTTCTCCACCGTCAACCAAGGGAATAGCCTCGGTTCTTGAAAAATAAATCCTTTTTCTATGCTCGGTCCTTCAATCGGTTTTCCATTCAGCAATACCGTTCCTTCATAACCGGTATCGAGCCCTGCTACAATTTTGAGCAATGTGCTTTTGCCGCAGCCGCTCGGTCCAATAATCGTAATAAATTCCCCTTGTTTCACCTGAAGCCCAATGCGATCAAGCGCAATGACATCTCCCGAGGGTGTTGCAAATGTCTTATTAAGTTCATGTACTACGAGCATCTCCGCCGCCATAAGCTGCCCCTCCAATTCAATATTGCATTATTAATACCCGATTACTTGGTATTATGGTAAAATAAAAAGACTTAACGCGTATAATAACTAACGTTAAATCTCCAGTGGTCTGGTCGATTCGCCATATGTCAAACCAATCTACAATTTGAATGTTCATTCGGTTTGTTATGTTGCTTATTTTGCGGCATCATTTCAACTTTGTCAACATTTTTTTCGCATGCCTAAAAAAGCTATTTTTTGATCTCAAATAATCGAATAATCGCCTCAACATTCATCTCCACCTTCACCTCATAATCGGGCGGACGCTGGAGTGTCAGGCCTTGTATAAGGCTTACAAAATAAAAAGCAAGCTGCAAGGGATCTTCATCAATGATGATTCCCCTACGTATGCCGTCATTCATAATATCAGCGACAGGGCCTAGGTTTACTGTAAAACGGTCCGTGATCGCCTTCTTAATGTCTGGCGGAGTAGACTCGGATAACCTTGCCGTATGCATAAGAATCGTAAACGCCCAGTTTGTCTCCAATGAGAGCCAAGAGGTAAGCATTACCCTAAGCTTAACGATCGGTTCCATATCCATGGCCGCTAAATCGGTTACATACTTCCCATAATTCGTCTGCCCCGAGCGCAGCACCTCGCTGAATATCTCTTCTTTCGAAGCATAGTAGTGATAGACATTACCCACACTAACCTTTGCTTCTTTCGCTATATCTTGAATGCTCGTTAATTGAAAACCATTAATCGCCATAACCTTCAGCGCACAGTCGAGAATATGCTGCATCTTTTTTTCACGCATCATTTTATCTTTTTCTACATTTCTAGGTGACAAGCTAAGTCCTCCTTACAATAAATCACACTTAACCTGCATTATACATGCAAATACGTTTTGCGGTCATTTTAGCAATAAAAAAAGAAGGCAACCTTGTCCTCACGACAAGACTGCCTCCTGCACCATTTAAGCGCTAATAATGCTCTATTTTACACCTATCCGCATACGGTAGCTGAACATGACATCAAGTGTTCTTCCCGCAAAATAACGCTCGACACTGCTGCGATAGCTCTGCAATTGCTCTTCCAGCGCCTTCGAGCCAAGCTTGAAGACCGCTTGAATGCCTCCCTGGCTTATAGCCAGGCCAATATAACGCTCTGCGTCGCAGCGCTCCATGTTATGGAACACGATTTCTTTGGAGAAACGGAAGAGACCACTGTTATGAATTTGAGTTAAATGCTGTTCCTTATTTCGTTTGCTCGCTTGATCCTTCTCTGGGATATGAGCAGCAATAATCTCTTCAGAACGATCCATAAGCTGCTTATATTCTAATTCGACGGCCCAGTGCAGCGTTGGAGGCCAATCGCAATCATAGGCGGCAAACACACCTTCCGGCTTCAGAACGCGGGCGAATTCAGAGAGCGTGCTGACGGGCTCCATCCAATGAAACGACTGCGAGCAGGTTACAATATCAACACAGTCAGCATCTAGAGCAAGCTGGTCAGAATACCCTTTGATGAAGGAAATTGACTGATCCTCGGGGAGCTTAGACAAATGAGCCAGCGCTTTGCTTCTCATATCGTCATTTGGCTCAAAACCTATAATTCGCTCCGCATTCCCGAGCCATATAAAGGAGGACAGCCCCGTTCCGCATCCAACATCCGCCACAACGCTTGGCACTCTCCCCAAATAACTTGTCAAAATATTTACAACTGCGGCAGGAGCTTTCGGACGATGCTGGTCGTAATCGTTTTGAAAGCCTGAGAAACGGTCTACATTATTTTGCGAGCGGTTTTCCAAAGTCATTGTACAGCCTCCATTCCAGCGATAGGGAATTTTGCTACTTATTACTCACTACTCATAATAATAGCATTGTATTCACTATCAAAAGCAAACAAAAATGAAGCGGCATCAGCTAAATATTGTGCATCTACGTATAAAGTGCCTTTTTCAACAATAACCGTATGCTTCGCATTTACTTTTAGTGAAAGCTTCCAGTTGTTTTTGGTAAGCTGCACTTCCTTGGCCGCAGCATTCCACTTTATGTTCGCTCCMCATGCACCAAAGACAGCTCTCACAGGAAGATATGTTTTTTCTCCGCTCTTAAAAGGCTTTTGCACAGCAGTGAATTTCACTTGCTTGTTATCCAGCCATACTTGAATATCTTTGCTCGCCGGCAGCAGCTCCGTACCTGCAATCAGCTCTTCTTTCGTACGAATAGGATTGAGAGCCTTAGGGTTCACCGCCAGCACCTTAACGCTATTGTTTAACGTGTCGGCTACGTACAGTTTTCCGCTCAAATACAGCAAGGAAGACGGTTGATTGAACTGCGCTTGTTCAACCTCTCCAACTTTATCGCCAGGCGCGCCTTGACCTGCAATTGAAATGACTTTTCCATCCGCTTGCAGAGCACGAATTCGGTTATTCAAGCTGTCTGCAACAAACAAAACCCCATCGACAAATGCCAGCCCGCGCGGCCGATTAAACCGTGCTTCAGCGCTTATGCCATTCCCATAGCCGCCTGCCATATAACCGGTAAGCGCATCGACAGCTGTCGGTTTTCCAGCTACCGTCTTGACCTTGCCATCAAAAATATAACGAATAAGATGATTGCCGCTGTCAGCTACATATAAACCGCCCTTATCATCGAATACAAGCCCCATCGGTTCATTGAATAAAGCTTGCACTGCGCTTCCATCCTTGTATCCGCCCGTTTCACCAGCAACTCCAGCAAAGGTAGATGTTACGCCTTCGGGAGTAATGACACGAATGACATGGTTTAGGGAGTCTGCTACATAAACATTGTCTTTGCTGTCTATTGCTAGTCCCGTTGGGGAGTTAAACTGCGCATCGCCAAATTTGCCGTCTTTATTTCCTGGCTTGCCATTGCCCGCAGCCGTGTATACTCGATCGTTTACAATTCTGCGCACAACGTGATTGTCGGTGTCACTTACATAAATGACACCCTTGCTGTTCACTACAGCAGAAGACGGTTGATTGAACGTTGAATTGGCAATCGTCCCATCGAAATAGCCCGCTTCCGTCTTTGTCGTAACAGGAGTAAGCTTCCCATTTTGCCATTTGCTAATCTGATTGCTGCCCGAGCCTACAACAATGATGCTCCCATCAGGGGCAGAAGCCAGCCCCCAAGGTTGGCTTGCTTTCTCGATGACATTGGCAACTTTAGCGACGTTCTCCGTCTCTCTTATTTCTACTGGCTGCTCATTCGCCGCGAATGCTGTTGCATGAAACGAAACTAGCATCGTCGCAAGCGCCGTGCTTGCTGCTAGCCATTTAATATTGCTTTTCATAGCATTGCTCCTTTCGATATTTAATCTATAGTTATTGGCCTTATAATATGGAAGGGTATAAT
>NZ_JBFTSN010000107.1:0-17475 GCF_056400045.1 Paenibacillus sp. 01L418 | reverse complement strand
GTATGCCTGCTATTCTCATTTCAATTGCTTTTGCCTTTATTTCCACTGGATAACTTACTCTTGTTGCCAACGTAAAAACACCTCCAAGGTTGTCTCCATATCTTACGACATGGTTGCATTTTCTTGAAGGTGTTTTGATTTGTCTCACGTTATGGGGTCAGTCCCAGGGCTTATCCCTTTCTTTACCGCGGTTTTTATCATTCGACGACCTTACCATTGTTATTTAAACCAAGCTCCGAGCAATGGTAAACGCGCCATATCATGGCGATCAATGATTTTCATTACGATCATTAAAATTAAATAAATGATTATGCTAGCTGCGCATGCAAGAAGTAAATTTACCCATTCCATGGAGAGCGGTTTATGATTCATCGTAAACCTGGCGGCAGCTCCCATAATAATCATAGCGGTGCCAACTTTTACAAAATCAAGCACTTTCATATGGAAGCCAATGAACCGCAATACGCTAATGCCGTGCAATAATGTGACGAGTACGATATTGACATTAATAGCGATTAAAGCACCGTATATTCCAAAATCAGCATTCGATGCAAGTTGAACGATGAGAAATAGCTTGACCACCGCACCAATTAATGTGTTAATTAATGCCGTTCCCGGTTTATTTAGTGCTTGGAGTGCTGCTTGCAGGGGAGCCTGCAGATAGATGAAAATGCCAACAGGAGCGATGAGCTGGAGCATCGGAGCTATTTCGGCATGGTTATAAACGATACGGCAAATCGGTTCAGCTAACAAAGCCATAATAACAACAAAAGGCGCCCCTGAAACAAGTGCAAGCCTCATCGATTGATGCAGTCGTTTGTGAATTAACGCATGATCTCCGCGAGCAGCCGCTTCGGATAAGGAGGGTACCAGTGAAACCGCAAGAGAGTAGGTTAATGCAGTTGGCAATAAAAGCAGCGGTATGATCATTCCTTGCAATGCTCCGTATTGCGCAGTGGCGATGCCTGTTGTAATTCCTGCCGCTGCTAAACTTCGGACGGTAAAGATGGATTCCAGCAAGTAGGAGAAGGAGCCGACCAATCGACTGCCTGTCACGGGAATGGATAAGCTAAGTAATTTTCGCAATACAGGAATGTTTTTGTTTGATTTTTCATTTGTCTGATTGAGAGCTTTTTGTTTGATGCGGGATTTGTCTCTGTAGTATTTCCAAAGCAGTACGGCGAGGCCCCCGATCTCTCCAAGCACGGCTCCAAGCATGGCGCCAGCCGCCGCCCATTCAAGACCATAAGGCAGGAGCATGAAAGAAAATGATAGCGATGCAACAATGCGCAGCAAGGTTTCTACGATTTGAGATACAGCGGTGGGAATCATGTTCTGTTTGCCTTGGAAGTAACCTCGATAAACCGATGATATGCCAATAATGAGCAGCATAGGAGTCATAACCATAAAGGTGCGGTATACGCGGGCATCCGGCAGCACATGCTTCGTTATCCAAGGTGCAAAAAGAAGCATGAGAGCGGTCAACAATATGCCTAGCGAAGTTACGAGGAGCATAGCTGTTCGAAAAATATACTTTACTCGTTTGGAATCACCTTGCGACTCTGCTTCAGCAATCCATTTGGCAACGGCAAGCGGAATGCCTCCTGTGATTAAGGTTATCATGACCGTTAGAAACGGATAGCTCAGCTGGTATAATCCTACACCCTCTGCCCCCATAATACGGGGGAGTGCAATGCGAGGAATGAAACCAAGCAGCCTGTTAATTAAACCTGCGGCAAGCAATATCATGGCTCCTTTTATAAAGTTTTGCTTTGTTTGATCCGATCGTTTTGTCATTATGATGAACCCTCTTCTCTATCATGGAATAACCAAATGCTGCCTTCTACTGATGTGAGTCGAAGTCTTTAGACAGGCATGTACTATCATCTTTATGCGCGGCATGTCCAGTTCCATGTCAGTGAATTTATAGATTAGCAGTGAAGCGGGCAGGAAAAAGGCAGAGGAACAGCGAATAGATGGGATACAGCTTTATGTCATAAGCTTTTGGGAGGCGCAGCATGGCAGACGAAGAATTAAATCGTATGATCGAGGAGCTATGCAACAGCAAAGCGGAGGAATTTCATCTCATTGGCTACGAACATGTAACGGGTCAAGAGGTTTGGGAATGCGTTAGCCAGAAATATAACAAGTCGGGACAGCCCGAACTACATGAATTAGTAAATGATATTTTATCTTTAAAAGTTATGAAATTTATGAATTTCATGACGATAAGCGCATACAAAGGAACCCAATTTTAAATTGACGGTTTCTTTTTTTTTGACTCGATTTTGTCCCGTCTGTATAATAGGAATATTGAGATCATAAGGGGGATTTAGACGTATGTTCGGGAAGAGAATAATTGCCTTCCTTGCGATCGTAGTCATTATGTTTGGCGTTATCGCTTGGACAAGCCCATCGCTAGTGAAAGACGTAAGGCTAGGCCTTGATTTGAAAGGCGGATTTGAGGTTTTGTACGAAGCTACGCCGCTTGAAGGTGGAGAAGCTGTAACACCGCAATCACTAAAGGAAACGGCAAAAAGCTTAGAAAAGCGGATTGACGAACTCGGTATTGTAGAGCCGGAGATTACAACTGAAGGCTCAAACCGCATTCGTTTGAGACTTGCAGGAGTTGCGAACGAGAATGAAGTAAGAGACATTCTTGCCAAACCAATTAATTTAACGTTCCGCGGACCTGACGGCAAGATCGAGCTGGACGGCAGCGATTTTAAGCAAAATGGTGCAGGTGTTGGTTATGACAACTTAAGCAAACCTTTTGTTACAATCGAACTTAAGGATGCGAAAAAATTCGAGGAAATTACGACACGGTTGATCGGTTCGTATTTAGCGATCTATCTCGATGATAAAGAGCTTTCCAGACCATCCGTAAGAGAACCGATTTCAGGTGGATCAGCTACAATTACGGGTGAATATACCGTAAATGAAGCGAGAGATATGGCCGATATGATTAATCTCGGAGCATTGCCTCTCAAGCTCACTGAGAAATATACGCAAAGCGTTGGCGCTAAACTAGGACTAGCTTCCTTGAAAGACACCGTTGAGGCGGGTGTTATCGGAACAGTCATTATTTTGATATTCCTTGTTATTTTGTTCCGTATTCCAGGCATTGTAGCTGGTATTACAGTAATTACTTATACTTGGCTCTTGATCGTAGTATTTAACTTAATGAATGCGACCCTAACACTCCCAGGAATAGCCGCCTTTGTGCTAGGTATAGGTATGGCGGTTGATGCGAATATCATCATGTATGAGCGGATTAAGGAAGAGATTCGAAGCGGGAAAAGCTTGCTTTCATCGCTTAAAGCTGGATCGAAAAACTCATTCCGTACCATTATGGATGCGAACATTACGAACATCATTTCAAGTGCAGTATTGTACTTTATCGGTAATGGAGCGATTCGTGGTTTTGCATTGACGATGATTTTCAGTATTTTGGTAAGTATGCTGACAAACATCTTCTTGTCCCGCTTTTTAATTATGCTCCTTATTAAGAGCAACCTGTTTACAAAACCAAGCTACTATGGTGTGAAGGAGGCAGAAATCCGTGAACTTTAATACAAAAATTCGTTATGATTTCATCGGGAACCGCAATAAGTTCTTTCTGTTCTCGATCACGTTAACCGTAATCGGCATCTTGTCTTTGCTTTTTTTCAGCCTTAATTTCGGTGTTGATTTCAAGGCTGGTACGAATATGGATATTTCAGTAGGCAAAGCAGTAACCCAACAGGATGCGAAAGAAATTCTTGTGAAAGCAGGAATCGAAGGCATCACGCCTACAGTTGGTGGTACAGGTGAAGAACGTGTAACGGCTCGTTTTGACGAAGTGCTTACACAAACCAAAATCACTGAAATTCAAGACTTATTTAAAGCGAAGTATGGTGATCAAGTATCGG
The DNA here is from genome assembly GCF_056400045.1 of Paenibacillus sp. 01L418. Classification (NCBI taxonomy): domain Bacteria; kingdom Bacillati; phylum Bacillota; class Bacilli; order Caryophanales; family Paenibacillaceae; genus Paenibacillus; species Paenibacillus sp. 01L418. The sequence continues at coordinate 13,564 of NZ_JBFTSN010000107.1, read as the reverse complement.
CTGAGGTTAACGTCGTATCGCCGGACATGGCGCAGGAGCTTGGGATCAAAACGATCTGGGCAGTACTGATTGCCAGCGTAGCCATTATGATTTATGTCATGATTCGTTTTGAATGGCGCTTTGCACTAGCTGCGAACATTGCGATTTTGTATGACGCCTTTGTCGTTGTCGCGTTGTTCTCGATATTCCGTCTGGAAGTTGATCTTCCGTTTATTGCGGCGGTGTTGACAACGATCGGTTATTCTATCAATGATAAAATCGTTATTTTTGACCGGATTCGTGAAAATCTTCGGTTTGGTCAATATAAAAACCGTGAGCAGCTCGCTGAGATGGTTAACGCAAGTATCTGGCAAACAATGGCGCGTAATATCTATACTGTATTAGCAGTGCTTATCGTTGCAGTTTGTTTGTTCATCTTCGGAAGCGAGTCAATCAAGCTATTTGCCCTTGCAAAAATCATTGGTCTTACAAGCGGTGCGTACTCGTCCATTTGTATCGCGAGCCCGCTATGGCTAATGCTTAAAGGCAGACAAAAGCCAAAGGCTGTTGTTAAGAAAACAGCTTAACTATAAGCAGTTGAATGCTTACGAAGTGGTTTTGCATGCGCAAAACCTAAGTAGATGCTTACGAAGTGGTTTTGCATTCGCAAAACCTAAGTACATGCTTACGAAGTAGGTTTTGCATTCGCAAAACCTAAGTAGATGCTTACGAAGTGGTTTTGCATGCRCAAAACCTTTAGGAGGTATAAATGTCAACCACACAGCGATATGTAAAAGCAGAGTCCGCAAGCTGGGCCGGCTTATGGGGAAACATGCTGCTGGCTCTATTTAAAGGTGTAATAGGATGGTTGTCAGGAAGCAAAGCGCTGCTCGCGGATGCATTTCGAACAGCGGCTGAGGTCGCTGCAGGAGTTGTTGCCCTTTCAGGTTTGAGGGCAAGCCGGCAGCGGAAAATGGCAAACCCGGGTGCCAAAGCGGTACCAGTAGATTTAAGAGGAGAGACGGCGACAACGATATTGTTGTCAGTCGTCCTTCTCATCGTTGGGCTCGAAATCGGTATATCTGCCATTAGAGACCTTTCTGATCGTGTAACGACCGCTCCGCACTGGAGTGCGGCAGTGGCCATCGCGCTTGCTCTAATCGTTCAGCAGCTGTTTTTTTCATCGAAGGATCGAATGACAGGACTTTATTGTTCAGTCGCAGCATTAGTGGGCGCAAGCGGAGCGATTATTGGCAAAATGCTGAATGTGCCGGTGCTCTATTATTTTGATCCGGCGGCAGCGATCGTTATTGCGGTCATTGTTATCGTAAACGGCTACAGAATGGCTACAGTCTTTATGCGAAAAGATGAACATAGCAAGACTTCAGAGGAAAATCCGGATGAGCTGATGCAGCTTATTCAACGTGTTGATGGAGTCATTACTGTGCAAACCTTGCGAGCGAAAGAGCATGGTCATTATGTCATTGCAGAAATGGTTATTAGTGTAAATCCACGCATTTCTGTTCTTGAGGGTCAAGAGATTGCCAAAAGGGTAAAGCAGCTCGTCATGAAACGTTTTATACATGTCATGGATGTATCGATTTTCGTTGAGCCTTATGATCCTGGTTATCCTTATAAGTCTAATCATGATCCGAATCAGGAGCAGATGCCGACACTGCTGCAATAAGAACAGCAAACAGCAGGAGAGGAGCAAGCAGCATGATTCAAAGGAAGACAAGATGGGCTGTAGCGCCATGGTCTGCGGACGACGAAGCAAAAGCGAAGGATTTGGCAGCGAATCTTAATTTGCCGCCGCTAGTAGCGAGACTTCTCGTGCAGCGCGGCTTTGATGATACCGAAGCGGCTGAACGTTTTTTGCGAGGCGGGGTGGAGCATTTTCATGATCCCTATTTATTGCTTGGAATGGAGGCTGCCGTTGCACGAATAAAGCGAGCAGCAGCCAGCAATGAGAAAATAAGGATTTATGGCGATTACGATGCGGACGGCGTTTCAAGCACATCTTTATTGGTACATTTATTCCGATCATTAAATTATGATTTTGATTATTATATTCCTCATCGTGCTTTGGAAGGTTACGGATTAAACAAAAAAGCGATTGAGCTGGCTGCTGAAGAGGGCATCGGTTTAATTGTTACGGTTGATACGGGCATCAGCGCTGTTGAAGAAATTGATTATGCGAAGCAGCTCGGGATTGATGTCGTTGTTACTGATCATCACGAGCCGCCTGAGCAAATTCCAAATGCAGCAGCTGTTGTCAATCCGAAGCAAGAAGGCTGCACTTATCCGTTCAAAGGGCTTGCGGGCGTAGGCGTTGCATTCAAGTTGGCACATGCGTTATTAGAGCGCCCTCCGCTTGAGTGGRCCGACATTGTGAGTCTTGGAACAGTAGCAGATTTAATGCCTCTTAAAGATGAGAATCGTATTTTTGTTCGCTGTGGTTTAGAGCGATTGAAAAATCATGCAGGAGTAGGCTTCCGAGCGCTGGCAGAGGCTGGCGGCATTGAGCTGGACAGCATTACTGCGACTGGCATTGCTTTTGGAATGGCACCGCGCATCAATGCAGCTGGAAGGCTCGATCATGCGAAACGTGCAGTCGAACTGCTCACAACCGACGATTATGACAATGCGATTTTGACTGCAATCGGACTGGACAGTTTGAACAAAGAACGGCAGCGCGTAGTGGAGAGTATCGTGAAGGAAGCCGAGCTGCAGTGGCAGACCAAATGCGACGATGCTGCAGCCGCGAATGCATCACCTCCGCCAGTTATTGTGCTCTCAGGTGAAGGCTGGAACGTTGGTGTCATCGGTATCGTTGCCTCCAAACTGCTTGAACGCAATTATAAGCCTGTTATTATACTTGGGATAGATGAGCAGACAGGGATGTGTAAAGGCTCTGCGCGCTCCATAGAAGGCTTCGACCTGCATGCAGCCCTTACAGCTTGCGACGAGCTGCTCGATCATTACGGAGGACACCAGGCCGCTGCTGGAATGAGTCTTCATCGCGATCGACTATCTGAATTTGAACAGAAACTTGGCGAGCTGGCTGCTGAATGGCTGAGCGCTGACGATTGGATTCCCAAAACGTCTGTTGATCTTGTATGCTCGGTTAGCGAAGCCACTCTCGATACGATTACCGAGCTTTCACAGCTTGAGCCGTTCGGGATGGGAAATCCATCGCCAAGATTGCTGTTTCAGAAAACGGAGCTTGCAGATCGTCGTACGATAGGCAAGGAGTCAAGACACTTAAAGCTATCTCTAGGAAGCGGCCGTCGTCTATTAGACGGTATCGGCTTCAGTATGGGAATGCTAGCAGAAGGATTAAAGCCGGGCAGCAAAATAGATGTTGTCGGGGAATTATCTGTTAATGAGTGGAATGGGCAGCGCAAACCTCAGCTTCAACTGCATGATGTGCATTTTGATCCTGCTGCTGTCGAATTTCCAGAGCGCGAGCAATTCGGCAAAGTGTATCAACTGTTGAAACAGCTGGGGCAAGTTCCGCTTCAAGGATTAAATGCTCGCTTATCGAAGCAAAGTGGTTTATCCTTAGAGACGGTTGAGCTTATGCTGGCAGTATTCGAGGAGCTGCAATTTATTAACCGAGACAATGGTTTGATGCAGGCAGCAGCCTCACCTCAGAAACGTGATTTAGCTACTTCTGAACGTTATAGAGAAGCAAAAGCACAATTTGAAGCAACACAAATTATAATGAATAGTTAGAAATGGAAAGGGTTGACCTCAAGTGTCCAACACACAATACAACTTCAAAGATTACATCCGGGTAATTCCAGATTTCCCGCAACCAGGTATCCGTTTCAAAGATATTACGACGCTTCTGAAAGACGGAGGAGCATATCGTGCTGCGATTGAAGAGATGCGAGTTGCTGTTCAGGATATGAAAATTGACGTCATTGCAGGACCAGAAGCTCGCGGCTTCGTAGTAGGCGCACCGCTGGCGATTGCGCTAGGCGTAGGTTTTGCTCCGATTCGCAAAAGCGGCAAGCTGCCGGGCGAGACGATTACAGCAAGCTACGACTTGGAGTATGGACAGGATAAACTGGCTATGCACAAGGATGCAATCACACCGGGCCAACGCGTACTCATTGCTGACGATCTGCTTGCAACAGGCGGAACGATCGCAACATCGATCAATTTGATTGAGCAGCTTGGCGGTGAAGTAGTAGGTGCAGCTTTTCTAATTGAGCTTGCATACTTAACTGGCCGTGAGAAGCTTAAAGGAATCGACGTATTCTCACTAATGACTTACTCATAATTCAAGCAGCAAGATTGCTCTATAAAATGACCGCCTATCCCCCTTATTCGCAATTTGCGAGAAGGCCAGGCGGTTTTATTTTATTGCTGGAGGTCTCTGGTAGTTGACGCGGTACTGTGATTACAGGCATAATATTATAAAAACTCGGAAAACGCATGAATGGGATCCGCCAGGAGTGTAATCAGAAAGGGACGTTTCATGGGCATTGAGCATTTACTCGAGAAGGCATCCGCCTATATGAAAGAGCAGGACCTTATACGCATCCAGGAAGCCTATGACTTTGCGGAGCAAGCCCATCACGGACAAGTACGGAAATCGGGAGAGCCATATATTCTGCACCCCGTAGCGGTGGCGGATATTCTTGTTGATATGCAAATGGACGTGCTGTCCATTATCGCAGCATTGCTCCATGATGTCGTTGAGGATACAACTGTTGATTTGCAGACGGTGCGTGCGAAATTTGGCGAAACTTGTGCGATGCTGGTAGACGGTCTAACGAAGCTCGAAAAAATTCAATTTCGTTCTAAAGAAGAGCAGCAAAACGAAAACTATCGTAAAATGTTTGTCGCCATGGCTCAGGACATTCGCGTCATTTTGATAAAATTGGCTGACCGGCTTCATAACATGCGCACGCTGAAGTTCCAATCGGAAGAAGCACAGCGTCGTATCGCTTATGAAACGTTGGAAATATTTTGTCCGATTGCTCATCGCCTCGGTATTTCAGCTATCAAATGGGAAATGGAAGATATTGCTCTTCGTTATTTGAACCCGCAGCAATATTACCGTATCGCCAATCTGATGAAGAAGAAGCGTGCGGAACGCGAGCAGTTTATTGACGATGTCATCTCCCGGATTACCGAGAAGCTCGAAGAAATGGGTATTGAAGGTGATATTTCTGGTCGCCCTAAGCATTTGTACAGCATTTACAAAAAAATGACCGATCGCAACAAGCAGTTTACGGAGATTTATGATCTGCTTGCTATTCGTATAATCGTTGATAATATTAAGGACTGCTATGCTACGCTCGGAATTATTCATACGCTCTGGAAACCGATGCCTGGTCGCTTTAAGGACTATATCGCGATGCCGAAGGCGAATATGTATCAATCGCTGCATACGACCGTTATAGGGCCAAATGGAGAGCCTACAGAGGTACAGATTCGTACTTGGGAAATGCATCGCACCTCAGAATACGGAATTGCGGCACATTGGGCTTACAAAGAGGGTTCGCTTGTACCAGGCGGCAACTTTGAAGATAAAATGTCATGGTTCCGAGAAATCTTAGAGCTTCAGCATGAAGCGCGCGATGCGTCGGAGTTTATGGAGTCGCTAAAAATGGACTTCTTTGCCGATCTCGTATTTGTATTTACGCCTAGCGGTGAAGTCATTGAACTGCCAGCTGGTTCTGTACCGCTTGATTTCGCCTACCGGATTCATACGGAAGTGGGCAATCGAACGATTGGCGCGAAGCTGAACGGTCGAATTGTGCCGCTTGACCATAAGCTCAAAACCGGGGATATTGTTGAAATATTAACGTCGAAACATTCTTATGGACCAAGTCAGGATTGGGTGAAAATTGCGCAGTCCTCACACGCTAGAAGCAAAATTCGGCAATGGTTCAAGAAAGAGCGTCGCGAAGAAAATGTAGCAAAAGGCAAGGATCTGCTTGAGCGTGAGCTGAAGCGTTTAGGACTTGAGCCTTCCGCATGGCTGCAGGAAGATAAGCTGCAGGAGGCTGCCGCGAAGTTCGCATTTAACGATATTGAGGATATGATGTCCGCAATCGGCTTTGGCGGAATTACGGCTGCACAAATTTGCACGAAGCTTACCGAGAAGATGCGCAGAGAGGCCGAACTGGCAAGCCAGATTGAGCTTACAAGCGAAATCAAGGAAATAAAATCGCCGGGCAATCGCAAATCACGTCCGAATCAAGGCGTGACTGTGAAGGGCATCGACAATTTGCTCGTTCGTTTTGCACGCTGCTGCAACCCTGTACCGGGAGACGCGATTATCGGGTACATTACCCGAGGGCGCGGCGTTTCAGTCCACCGAATGGATTGTTTGAACATTCCTTTCGGCGATCAGGGCGAAGAGGGCGAACGCGTAATAGAGGTAGAGTGGGAAGATAATATTGATGCCAATTACAGCGTCGATATCGAAATAACCGGACACGATCGCAGAGGCCTTCTGAATGAAGTGCTGCAGGCGGTATCCGAAAGCAAGACGAACATTTCAGCTGTAACCGGACGTTCTGTAAAAAACAAAATGTCGCATATTCATATGACGGTGCTTATCCGCAATGTCGAGCACCTTACTTCGGTTGTTGAGAAAATCAAACGAGTGCAGGATATTTATTCTGTTCAACGGATTATGCAATAAACGTTTTGCTCTTGCGGCATCGAGATCAAAACGAATATCGGAGGTTTTTGAGCAGTGAAGGTTGTCGTACAACGCAGTAAACAAGCAAAGGTAGTCATTGAGGGTGAAATAGTAGGTTCAATTGACTCGGGGCTTGTGCTTCTTGTAGGCATGACGCATGAGGACACAGAAGCGGATGTCAAATGGATGGCTGATAAGGTAGCTAACCTGCGTATTTTTGAGGATGAGTCAGGCAAAATGAATCATTCTATTTCAGATGTTGGCGGGCAGCTGCTTTCGGTCTCTCAGTTTACACTGTATGGAGACTGCCGGAAAGGCAGACGCCCTAACTTCATGGCAGCCGCCAGACCCGAGCAAGCAGAGCAGCTGTATGATTTGTTTAATGAGACGCTTCGTTCCACCGGATTGGTCGTGGAAACGGGGCGTTTTGGTGCGATGATGGACGTGGAGCTCGTGAATTCCGGGCCTATAACGTTAATTTTGGATAGCCGTATTTAACTAAGGCAACGCGGGAAACAATATAGTGTAGGCTGTGCACGCATCATTAGAAGCTTGTACAAGCAGTATGCCATATTGGAGGTAAACCGCGAATGCACCAATCACGCAAGGAACAAGGGATGGAACGATCATCTCGCAGACTGCTTCATTCCGATCGCAGAGAAGCTAAAATTTTTGCAGAGCTTGAGGAAGATATGGAAGCAGCGGAGGAGTGGGCGGGTTTCCCGCAGCACCCGCGCCGCGAAAATTCGGGTCAACTATAGCATAAGCATACCGCCGCCCAAGCCGAGAGCTGGGGCGGTTATCTTTTGAAATAAACAAATGGAGAAAATAGCATCTACACAAAGTATCCATTAAAACGCTTTCGAAATTGTAATATTACTGTAATCAATCTCTAACTTTTTTTTAATATCATTGACCTATAATAGTACTCGACCCCCTTTTTAAAATATATTTTACTTTTGGACCTACAAATACGTTTTGTAGGTTTTTTTCTGCCTATTTTAAACAGTATGGCGTTGCTTGGGCAGTTCGATCTTGACTTTAATCTTAGTCAGAGGTAAAATTAGTCCTCAGTATAGATATGGATTCGTTGATGGGACAAAGTAATTCTACGCCTTATATTCAGAGAGGGACGTCACTTGGCTGCAAGCGTCCTTATATTGGCAGAATGAACAGACTTCCCGGAGAACAGACGGTGAACGGCAGATGGCAGCAAGCAATTAGGCTTGCAGCTAATGCACAGTAGCTGGACTGCGGATGACGGACGTTAACCGTCTTTGAGCGAGCCGAACGCATAGGATGCAGGCTCGAAATGTGGGTGGTACCACGGGAGATTCACTCTCGTCCCTTATGGCGCAAGCTATTAGGAACGGGAGTTTTTTGCGTTTTCCGAAATTTAACCCGTTTATTATGAGGGCAGGAGGGGTTATTCAATGGCATTTCAGAAAATGCCGGGCACACAGGATATTTTGCCTGGCGCGGTAGAGAGATGGCAGTATGTGGAGCAGAAGGCTCGGGATATTTGTCAGCGTTATAATTTCCGAGAAATTCGTACGCCGATATTTGAATCCACTGAGCTGTTTCAACGGGGCGTCGGTGAAACGACCGACATCGTTGAGAAAGAAATGTATACCTTCACAGACCGCGGCAATCGCAGTCTGACGCTTCGTCCGGAAGGAACTGCAGGCGTAGTAAGGTCTTACGTAGAGAACAAGCTGTACGGCGAGCCAGACGTGTCTAAATTGTATTATATCGGTCCGATGTTCCGTTATGAGCGCCCGCAGGCAGGCCGTTATCGCCAGCTGCATCAATTTGGCGTTGAGGCTATCGGTTCGGTTGATCCAGCTATAGATGCAGAAGTCATTGCACTTGGCTATACCTTTTATACAGAGGTGGGTCTAAAAGGTGTACGCGTAGAAATTAATTCCGTCGGCACACCGGCTGTACGTGCGGTGTTCCGCGAGCGTCTGCTTGCTTTCTTAGAGCCTAAGCGTGAGCTGCTCTGCAAGGATTGCCAATCACGGATGGATCGCAATCCGCTGCGCGTGCTTGATTGCAAGGTCGATCAAGAGCATTTTACGGATGCGCCGTCAATTTTGGACAGCCTGGACGAGGAATGCCAAATTCACTTTGATAAAGTAAAAATGTATTTGAGCGACATGGGCATTCCTTATGAAATCAATCATCGCCTCGTTCGCGGACTCGACTACTATACCCATACGGCCTTCGAATACAAGGCAGAGGGTATCGGTACGATCGATACTGTCGGCGGCGGCGGTCGCTATAACGGCCTAGTATCAGAAATCGGCGGTCCTGACCAGCCGGGAGTCGGTCTTGGCTTAGGTCTTGAAAGAACGATTTTGCTGCTTCAGCATCAAGAAACAGAATTACCGGTTTTTAATCAAATCGATGTGTATGTGGTTGCGCTTGGCGAAGCTGCAGAGCGTGAGGTAACTAAGCTCGTTTACCAGCTAAGACAGCAAGGCATACGTGCAGAGCGCGATTATCTTGGTCGTAAAATGAAGGCGCAAATGAAGTCGGCAGACCGTCTTCAAGCCCGTTTTACCGCTATACTAGGCGACGATGAGCTTGAGCGCGGCGAGATTTCCTTGAAAGACATGACAAAAGGCGAACAGCGTGTTGTTGCACTGGATAAGCTCGCTGAAGAAATTAATAGTTCGTTTGCTACACAAAAATAAATCTAACTAAACGAGGAGAATGAACACAATGTTGTTAAAAACACATCACTGCGGCCGCTTAACGAAAGCGGACGTTGGTCAATCAGTTATTCTAAACGGCTGGGTACAACGTCGCCGCGATCTTGGCGGTGTCCTATTTATCGATCTTCGTGACCGTTCTGGTATTGTACAAACGGTATTCAACCCAGATTTCTCTGGTGACGCACTAGCGATCGCTGACCGTGCTCGTAATGAGTTCGTCCTTGCCATTCAAGGAACAGTAGTGGAGCGCGATGCTGAAACTTACAACGCTAACCTTGCTACCGGTGAAATTGAAGTTCGTGTTACAAAAATTGAAGTGTTGAACGCTGCCAAAACGCCTCCATTCCCAATTGAGGATGGCGTAGAAGTAGACGAGTCGCTTCGCTTGAAATATCGTTACCTTGACCTGCGTCGTCCAGAAATGCAAAAAACGTTGTTGCTTCGTTCGAAAGCAGCAAAGGTTTTCCGCGATTTCCTAGACGGAGAAGGCTTTATCGACGTAGAAACACCAATTTTAACGAAGAGCACGCCTGAAGGCGCGCGTGATTACTTGGTGCCAAGCCGTGTGCATGAAGGTGAGTTTTTTGCATTGCCGCAATCGCCGCAAATCTTTAAGCAGCTTCTAATGGTTGGCGGTATTGAACGCTACTACCAAATCGCTCGCTGCTTCCGCGATGAGGATCTTCGTGCAGACCGTCAACCGGAATTCACGCAAGTCGACATCGAGACTTCTTTCCTTTCGCAAGATCAATTGCTTGCTATGATGGAAGAGCTGACAGCTAAGCTTCTGAAAGAAACAGTTGGCGTAGAGCTTGAGCTTCCGTTCCAACGTATCACTTATGCAGATGCAATGAACAAATACGGCTCCGACAAACCGGACCTTCGTTTTGACCTAGAAATTAAAGATATTACCGATATCGTTTCAACTAGCGATGTAAAAGTATTCGCAAGCGTTGCAGCAGGCGGCGGCGTTGTTAAAGCGTTGAACGCTAAGGGCTGTGCAAGCTGGAGCCGCAAAGAACTTGATGACTTGCAGCCGTTCGCTGCTCGTTACGGCGGTAAAGGGCTAGCTTGGATCACAGTGAAGGATGGCGAATGGCGCGGGCCGATCGTTAAATTCCTTAAACCGGAAGAAATTGCGGCTCTTACAGAGCGTCTACAAGTGGAAGACGGAGATTTGCTGACTTTCTCTGCTGATAAGAAAAAAGTGGTTTGCGATGTACTTGGCAACCTGCGTTCTAAGCTTGGTAAAGATCTAGGCTTGATCGACGAATCGAAATTCAAGTTTGCTTGGGTTGTAGACTTCCCATTGCTTGGATGGGATGAGGATGCGAAGCGTTATGTTGCAGAACACCATCCGTTCACGCGTCCGAATGAAGACGACCTTCATTTCTTCGATACGGATCCAGGTCAAATTCGCGCACAAGCATACGATCTAGTTCTGAACGGCTATGAAGTAGGCGGCGGCTCCATGCGTATCTACAAGCGTGAAGTACAAGAGCAAATGTTCAAAGCGCTTGGCTTTAACGCGGAAGAAGCACAAGAGAAATTCGGCTTCTTGCTGGATGCATTTGAATATGGAACGCCTCCACACGGCGGTATTGCCTTTGGTTTCGACCGTCTGGTGATGCTGCTTACAGGCCGCACGAATTTGCGTGAGACGATTGCATTCCCAAAAACGGCAAGTGCAACAGATCTTCTCTGCGATGCGCCGTCCGAGGTCGAGCTTTCGCAGCTTGAGCAATTGCATATCCGTACAGTTCTTAAACCGAAGCAACCAGTTGCAGCGGCAGCAGCAACTGCAGCAACAGAAACTAGCGAAAAATAAGCAATCAATACGAAGGAGGCGGCGGCCGGATGCTTCACCAATTTTCACGAACAGAGCTGGCTATTGGGCCAGAGGGGCTAGCGCTAATGAAGGGGAGCACGGTTGCCGTGCTCGGCATCGGAGGCGTTGGCGGCATTGCAGCTGAGGCGCTTGCACGCACCGGAGTTGGACGTATTATACTCGTTGACAAGGACGTTGTAGATATTACGAACGTTAATCGTCAGATTCATGCGCTCACAACGACAGTGGGGCAAGTAAAATCAGAGCTTATGCGTGACCGGATTAAACTCATTAATCCCGAATGTGATGTCATTGCGCTACGCATGTTTTATACGGAAGAAACGTTTGAACAGTTTTTCGAGTATCCGCTTGATTATGTTGTTGATGCGTCCGATACGATTTCGTATAAGATTCATTTGATCAAGCAATGTCTCGAAAGAAAAATTCCGATTATTTCTAGTATGGGCGCAGCGAACAAGATGGACCCGACGAAATTTCAGGTTGTCGATATTTCGCAGACGCATACCGATCCTTTAGCAAGGGTTATCCGTACTAAACTTCGTAAGGAAGGCATTAAACGCGGCGTTAAGGTAGTATTCTCAACGGAGCTGCCAATGAAGCCGCGTGAGGATGTTACGAAAAAAATCGTTCCCGAGAATGCGCCTGACATTCGCAAAGCGAAGCAGCCTCCGGCCAGCAATGCATTCGTTCCGCCGGTAGCGGGTCTGATCATGGTTAGTGTCGTCGTGAAGGATTTGCTTGCTGCTGGCGGCATTGAGGTGTAAACGATAACTGTCGGTAAGCTGGTGAGAGGCCATAGATCTCCACTCGACAAATAAGAAGCAAAACAATAGCCGATTTGAAAAAAAGCGTCTTCAGCTTTTTTACAAATCGGCTATTTTATATGATGCTAGCATAAAAAGGAATGAACTTGCTTCCAATTTGTCTGAAATACAAAATAAATCGATTCATCATAGCAGCAGAAAGGGCAGCGAAGCCGTTGACGCTTCGGCGATTAGCATACAAGCACATCATTTCTGGCGAACAAATGTGCTTGTATGCTATGATCGGAGTAACAGATGGCAGAAGGTTGGGGAGCAGAATGGATTTATTTTCATATCAAGAGGAAGAAGCGCCTCGCGCCAGGCTGCTTGCAGATCGCATGCGGCCGCAAACATTAGACGAATATATCGGGCAAGAGCATATAGTAGGAACGGGTAAGCTGCTGCGGCGGGCTATTGAAGGCGATCAAGTGTCGTCAATTTTGTTGTATGGTCCGCCGGGCTGCGGTAAAACGACGCTTGCACATATTATATCTTTGCGGACAGCAGGCGAGTTCGTGAAGCTTAACGCGGTAGATGCGTCGGTAAAGGATGTACGTGAAGTTATCGAGCAGGCTCGTACCAACAAAGCGATGTACGGCAAGAAGACGACGCTTTTTCTAGATGAGGTGCATCGCTTTAATACAGCTAGGCAGGATGCGCTGCTTCCTGCTGTCGAGCAGGGCATTATTATTTTTATAGGGGCGACAACAGAAAATCCATTTCATCATGTGAATGGGGCTCTATTGTCACGTTCAACCTTGTTTCAACTCGAAGCGCTTGGCGAGGAGCACGCCTATGAGGCGATGATAAGAGCACTAGCCGATCGTGAGCGGGGTTTAGGCTTTATGGATTTGCAAGTAGATGAGGATGCGCTGCGGCATATCGCTGCAATGGCTGGCGGAGACATCCGCAGGGCGCTTAATGCGCTTGAGCTGGCTGCGGTGACAACGCCGTCTGAGATGGATGGTTCTGTCCGGTTGACGCTTGAGGTGGCTCAAGAGTCCATAAGGAAGCCGTCCATTCGCGCAGACCTATCTACACAATATGATGTGCTGTCGGCGTTTCACAAAAGTGTAAGAGGTTCAAGCGACGCAGCGTTATTTTGGTTTTTATATGCTGTGGAGAAGCTGGGCATGGACCCGATGACGTTTATCCGCAGGCTGATTGTGGCATGCAGCGAAGATATTGGACTTGCTAATCCACAAGCAATGATTCAAGCGGTTACAGCGATGGATGCCTATCATAAGATAGGCTGGCCTGAAGCGAAATATAACATCTCACAAGCGATTCTGTTCGCGGTAGAGAGTCCTAAGTCGAATGCTACTGCCATTGCAATCGGCAATGCAGAGGCGGCAATCGAGCGAGCAGGCGGTGCAGAGGTACCGCTGCATTTGCGCGACACCCACTACAAAGGGGCGCAGCAGCTTGGCCACGAGGGGTATCAATATCCGCATGATTTCCCGAACCATTATGTAAAGCAGCAATATTTGCCGAATACGCTTGGGGGAATGACCTTTTATAAGGCTACCGAGCAAGGGATGGA
>NZ_JBFTSN010000106.1:0-17501 GCF_056400045.1 Paenibacillus sp. 01L418 | reverse complement strand
GCGTAGCTCAGAATCGTCCATTGAAACTATCTGACAAAGGAAATGGAATAGATCTGTATGAGTCGAATGGGAATAACTTCAATGGGAATACGATTTCTTCTATGCACGATGGTATTTATATGGAGAACAGCGATGATAATGTAATCGAAAATAATCATTTTGAGCTGCTGCGCTATGGTGTGCATTGCATGTATACAAAAGGGACGGTCATTCGCAATAATTACGGCAATCTGAACATTACTGGAGCAATGATTATGGCTGTTCGCGATGTCGAGGTTTCTGGAAACCGATTCAATAAACAAAGTGAAAGTGTTAATTCCCAAGGCATTTTATTGTTTGACGCACATGATACATCAATCATAGGCAATCATGTCGAGGGAAACCGCGTCGGGCTTTATGTAGAACAATCCACGCAAAACAAAATAGAAGACAATGCTGTAATCGGTAATTTTATTGGGATACAGCTGCTTGATGCTAAAGATAATGTGATTACTAAAAACCAGTTTGTAGGTAATGTGGCAAGCGCAGAAGCAAAAAATAGTATTGGCAATGCGCTAGACGGTAACTACTGGGATTCCTTCCAAGGCATTGATACGGATGGCGATGGCAGAAGCGAAATAGCCTATGCATTAAATCCTTTTTTTCAAAGTCTTGTTAAAGCGAAGCCCGGTTTTCAATTGTTTTTTCAGTCGCCAGGAATGATCTTTCTCGAAGATCTCTATCAGTCGGATAGACAGCTCTGGTCAACAGACTTTTCTCCGTTGATGCGGCCAACTGGGGAACTGAAATCTATATTACCGACACAAACGCTTCTGCATTCTGCGGTAGTTGGCGCTGGACTTTTGATTTTGGCGTTTTTTATCATTTATATGGGGGTAAGAAAAAGATGAAAACGGGACGATTAGGTGCAACAATTTTTTTACTTGTTATTTTGATGCTGGCAAGCGCTTGTGGAGCCACGGAATACAAGCCGCAAGCAATTAACGAAGAAACGGATAAATGCGTCATCTGCAATATGGCGGTAAAGGATGATCCTTACGCAACCCAAATCATCACGACGGATGGTCAGTCTTTAAAATTTGATGACATCGGATGCATGAATAAGTGGAAAGTTGAGAACGGAACCGAAACATTAGGTGCAGAGTTTGTTAGAGATCATAATAGCGGAGATTGGGTTAAATATGAGAAAGCTTATTATGCTTACGATGCTGAGTATATTACCCCGATGGCTTATGGAGTTATTGCCTTTGAGGATAAAGCGTCTGCGCAAGCTTACATCGATGAGCAAGGTAAGGGACAGCTGCTGAGCTCGGATGAGCTTGCTCATCATAAATGGGAAGTTAACCGAGAAATGATGGATATGGAAGAGATGGAGAAGCACAATGAAAGCATGCATTCCGATGGAAGCAAAGATGAGATGGACATGGGCCATGAGACGGAAGGTAACCCGTCGTGATTCAGACGCTTTATATTTCAATAAGGGAATTGAAGTTAGGGTTTCGCAATCCGTGGGCCTATTCTTTTATGGGTCTTTTTGCATTATTTATGCTCTGCCTGCTCTTAATTAACGCGCAAGGTTATGTTCAGGGCTATTCTGGCATTACCGGAACAACGCTTAATCTAGTCTTATATTTATTGCCATTGATGTCCTTGCTGCTCGGCTCGTTTTCTTTGACCGCAGAGAAGGAGGACGGAAGCTGGGAGTTATTATCGACTTATCCTATCAGCACCTGGTCATTTATGCTCGGAAAATACTTAGGGCTTGCAGTTGTGCTGCTAGTTATCGTGTTTGTAGGTTTTGGCGCTGCGGGTCTTCTTGGTTTAGCCGCTGGATCAGGCTTTGGATTGCAGACATATGTGCAGCTGCTATCCTTTTCCGCCAGCATTGCTTTGTTTTTTCTTGCCATTGCTCTGCTCATAGGTACACTCGCGAAAAATCGCTGGCAAGCTTTAACGATTGGTGTAGCCATTTGGTTTTTTGCTATTATCGGCTGGCCGCCATTGCTTATTTCCGTCCTTGGCTTCATGCCATATCCCGTTATCAAGCCAGCAGTTACTGTACTCACTTTTGTTAATCCTGCAGAGCTTTCCAGGCTTTTTACAGTAGTGAAGCTTGGCGGGGGAGCCATATTAGGTCCGGAATATTATGAATGGATCAAATGGATCAAGCAGCCTGCGGGGAGTATAGGTTTCGCTTTTACAGCTGTTCTATGGATAGGATGCGTGATCACAGCTGCACAGTTCATTTGGGAGAGGAGGCGATCACGTGCCTGATCCTATTGTGAAGCTTGAAGGCGTCAAGAAATCAATAAAGAAACAAGTCGTCATTAATGCGCTTGATTTGAACGTGGAACGAGGTCAAATTTTGGCTTTGTGCGGAGGAAATGGCGCAGGCAAAAGTACGATTTTAAGAATGATCGCAGGTATTTCACAGCCTGACAGCGGTATTATTGCTGTTCAAGGTTTGCGCTGGAAAGATGATCGCAAGCGTTACGCTGAGCTTATAGGTTACATGCCGGATGATTTTCGGTTTGGTACTGGATTAACAGCTTATGAAACACTTGCGTTTTGGGCATCGCTGCGAGGGGTACCAAAACTAAGAGTACAGGAAGTACTGGAGGAGGTAGGCCTTGCGGATACTGGGAAAAAATCAGTATCCTCCTTCTCGAAAGGAATGCGACAACGTGTATTGTTTGCACAGGCTTTATTGGCCAAGCCGCCCATTGTATTGATGGATGAGCCTACTAATGGTCTCGATCCATACTGGATTGAAACCTTCGTACGTATGGTGAAAGAAATCGCAGCGAATGGCCAGACTGTTATTTTTTCAACACATCAACTTCATGTGGCAGAGGCGCTTGCTAACCGAATTGCTCTGTTAAGAGGCGGTCATATTGAGCTTGAAGGTTCTTCTGTACAGATTCGGGAGCAATTAGGCGCGAGAGGACTTCAGGATGCATTCGCAGAGTGGTTTGGATTAACGGGCAGCCTTAACGGATTTTAATTATTCCCTAATACACAAAACAAATCCCCCGACCTGTTTAGGCGGGGGATTTGTTGCATTTCTTCTTTAATGATGATGTCCGCTCTCCACAGGTGCAGGTTCACCAGAATGTTGTGCGCTCTCCAGCATTGCTAGCTTTTCAATCGCATCCTTGCCAATCGCAAAGCGCTTGGCCGGCATAACCTGATCGTTTGCAAAATGAATGCGAGATTGGACAACATAAAGGCCTTCCTTGGCAATTGGATGCGTGACACTATATACGCCAGGCGACAATTGTTCTGCTTGTATGGTCACGGCGGAAGACTGGTCGTCTTCCTGCCAGATGATGAATTGTGCTTGATCTGCGTTTATCATCGGCTTACCGCTCTTAAGGACTTCTACGGAGAAATGGTTTGGTTTTTCAATTTCGAGGTTCTCAGGCAAAAGAAGATTAACAGTTAGATGAGGCGGTAGACCGCTCTCGTCAACTTCAGCAGATTTGGCAGTGCAGCTACATAACAATACGACAAGAAGAAGCGGCAATGCCGACTTATACAAACGGCGGATGGTTACATTCATAAGTACATTCTCCTTAAGCTTAGACCGAGAACCAGTGCCGTAGCGACTTTATTCTGCGGAGGATGAATAAATCGAGGATAAGAACTACAAGAATCGATAAGCCAACTAAGGGCATTAAAGCGCCGCATGCCAACATGATGATCAGTACGCCAATCGTTATTTTTCTGCTCTTTGGTTTGRCTGGAGCGCCAAGTTTGCCTTCAGGCTTACGCTTGCGCCACATTACATAAGAGCTTATGGCTACCAGGATAAGTCCCATGCAGGCAATTAATCCAAGCAGCTGATTGGCTAAGCCAAATAGGGTGCCTTCATGAAAAGCGATGCCATATGAAATCGCTTTGGCCATAATACCATAATCTGCAAAGCGTACATCTGTCAGTACTGCTCCGCTATATTGATCGATGTGAAGCGTTGCATCCTTACCCGGTGTGGGATGCGATGTGGATACAGTAAAAACACCGCTTTCTCCTATAGGGATTGTAATCGTGTAGGGTTTCAGAACATGACGCTGATCAGCAATAGCTTCCATTTCATTTATGCTTAAAGGTACATAACCCCCTAGTACAGAAGCAGGAACGGGTAAACTTTCTGCTGCCCAAGGCAAATCCTCGGCAATATCTTTGGCGACAGTAACGGATTCAGGTTTTGCGCCAAAGATGGACGCGAAGGGAGGCGTATTCGTGTTCGTTGAATTAGCCAGCTTATCGATTTGTCCCCCCATAATCCCAGACCATGGCAGTCCTCCAGCTATAATGACTAACAAAACGAGGGATATCCAGAAGGCAGGAACCGCATGCAAATCTCTCCAGAAAATACGGCTTCCGGGTTTACTGAGCCTTGGAAGAATAGTTCCCCATATGGCAGCTTTATTGCGTGGCCACCAAAGGAATAAACCGGTCAATAACATGATGATCGCCCAGCATGCTGCAAGTTMTACAAGCCAGTTGGCAAAGGTACCGCCTATAACGAGCTCGCTGTGCATTTTTTTGAAAAAAGCGGAAAATGTTTTGTCGCTGTTCATCATGCCAAGTACATTGCCAGTGTAAGGATCCACGTACATCGTTGTGGAGGTTCCATTCCGGCTTACCGCCATTTTGTAGCTTGATTTAGGATCATCGTCGAGCGTAATAGACGATACTATAGTGCCTGGATAAGCTTTTGTTGTTTTTTCAATAATTCCCTCAGGCGGCATCTTGGTTGTTCCAACTTCACGAACAGTAAGCATATCTTTGTACAAATATCCCTCGATTTGCGGTTTGAATAAATAGACGGAGCCGCTGAATGCTAAAACGATCAAGAAGGGTGCAAAAATAATGCCTGCGTAAAAATGCCATCTCCAAACAGACTGATAAATGGCTTGGCGTATTCCTGTTGATGCGCGTTTTTTCATCCCGGGTTCAGATGTGTTTAATTTTTCTACTGGCATATTGCTCATAAAACGTTACCCCGTTCCTGTAATAATAAAATCTCATTTATTATAACGTCATGAAGGATAACATCGGATGACTCGATAGAGCTATCATTTCAAATCTAAAAAAGGTGTAAATATCACAATAGTATACTTTTAGATACCCTGTTCCTCGAAAGTACGTACTTCCATTACCTATTTAAAAGAGTAATAATAGGGTCATAACAAAAAGTAATTAACTTAAATTAGATAAGAGAGAGGTTGATATATAGTGGAAAAATATCGTATTGATCAAAGCAAAGGAATAGAGTTTGGGCTTTACTCTCTAGGGGATCATTTGCCCAACCCGCATACGGGTGAGCGGATCTCAGCACAGCAGCGCATTAAAGAAATCATTGAAGCGGCCAAATTATCTGAACAAGCAGGTCTTGATGTGTTCAGCGTTGGTGAAAGTCATCAGGAATACTTTGTATCCCAAGCCCATGCCGTTATTCTTAGCGCTATCGCTCAGGCAACAGATAAAATTAAAATATCAAGCTCAGCATCGATTATAAGCACTTCCGATCCCGTTCGTGTTTATGAAGACTTTGCGACGATCGATTTGATATCGAGTGGAAGAGCAGAAATCGTGGCTGGCAGGGCATCACGAATCGGATTGTTTCAATTGCTTGGGTATGATCTTCGTGATTATGAAGAGCTGTATGAAGAGAAATTCGAGCTGCTAAATGTAATCAATAATCAGGAGACGGTTACATGGAATGGACAATTTCGTGCTCCTCTAAACGATGCAAAAATATTGCCACGGCCGTTAAACGGCTCTTTACCGATATGGCGTGCAGTAGGCGGATCGCCAGCTAGTGCGATAAAAGCTGGAATGGCAGGGGTGYCAATGATRCTGGCGACATTAGCGGGTCCGTCATCAAGCTTCAAATTATCTGTTGACGCCTACCGAAGAGCTGCTGAACAAAGTGGTTTTGACCCAGCAGCGCTGCCAGTTGCAACCACTAGCTTGTTTTATGTAGCGGAAACCTCACAGCAAGCGATGAAGGAAGCTTACCCTCATGTTAACAAAGGTATGGAATTTTCTAACGGACGCGGTTTTCCGAAGCAGCATTTTGCTCAAGGTGCCGATACCCGCAATGCTTTGATGGTTGGAAGTCCTCAAGAAATTATTGAAAAAATACTATATCAATATGAGCTGTTTGGTCACCAGCGTTTTCTCGCTCAAATTGAATTTGGCGGCGTATCATTTGAAAAAATCATGGAGATGATTGAAACCATTGGCACTGTTATTTTACCCGCAATAAAAAAATATACAGCAGCGAAATAATAGGAGGGATTCATTATGAAAATCGTTGGCTTGTCGGGATCAATCGTGGGCTCAAAAACAAGAACAGCAATAAATTACACCTTGGAATCGGTCAAAAAGCAATACCCTGATGCGGAAGTGACGTTAATTGATTTGGCCGATTATACGATTCAATTCAGCGATGGTCGCAATTATTTGGAATATGAAGGTGATACGGGCTACGTTACGAAAACCRTTATGGATGCAGATGCCATTATTATTGGGACACCCGTCTTTCAAGCTTCCATTCCAGCTACTTTAAAAAATATTTTTGATTTGCTGCCCGTTAATGCTTTTCGCGATAAAATTGTGAGTATGCTTGTTACAGCTGGGTCATCCAAGCACTATTTAATTGCAGAACAACAATTGAAGCCTATTTTAGCTTATATGAAAGCTCAGATCGTGCAAACCTATGTGTTTATTGAAGAGAAGGACTTTCAGAGGAAAGAAATTGTGAATGACGATGTTATTTTTCGAATTGAGCGTTTGGTGGAGGATACCGTTGTATTGACCGACACATTTACCAAGATTCGTGAACAGAAAGAAGAAAAGTACGATTTTTAAGACAGCTGCTTGAAAACGTTGCAGTCCCGCTGTGCCATAGAGTAAAAAGATGAACTGCAGAGTTCATCTTTTTTTACTTAAAGGCTAGTTTGATTCTTTTTTTGCATTTTATACAAGGTGTGCTTGGTGCCCCATTCGTGCATAATATCGAGAACAGGTTCTATGCTCTTGCCGTATTCCGTTATGGAATATTCTACTTTTGGCGGTACTTGAGCATATACTTTTCGAGAGATGATGTCCTCTTCTTCGAGCTCACGCAGCTGTTGGGTTAACATTTTCTGCGTTATTCCTGGTAGATTTCGTTTCAACTCACTGAATCTGTTGGTGCCCGAATGCATAAGATGCAACAAAATGAGGGGCTTCCATTTGCCTACTAAAATACTGAGGGCATCATCTACATTACATAACTCGGGCTGCTTGTCCATTTCGATTCGTTCCACCTTACAGTATTTTTTGTATTATATAGTACATGTAAGCATGTACTTACTATGATTGATTTCATTATTCATATTAGCATCATAAAGTGTGATTAGAAAGCGATCATTGAAGTGTGCGCTTTTGCAGCCAAAATCCTCCATACGAATGGAGGTTATTTTGCGTTTATAATTAAGTGCATCTAGTTTCCAAACCGCAGTGTAGATGATATTATCCTTATGGTTGTACAATATAATCAGGACTTTCATTATCATCTCATTTGTATGGTCTGAATACGCTGCAAGTGTTCACTTTTACTATTGGAGGCTTTATTTGTGAAAAAAAATGTTGACTCGGAGTGGGCAGAATCCCACTTTCCATTATATACGGCTGAGAGTATTGATTCGATTTATAGTACAACGAATCGCCCAATGTATGAAATAAACGAGAGCTTAACGGTGCTGATTGCAATTGTTAGCGGCAAAGGCAGCCTTCGGATCAAGGATCAGCTCTACGAGTTGATGGAAGGCAGCGTTATCCTCGTTCCAGCGAACACAGAGGCAGTACTGAGTGCAAATATGATGCATCCTCTTCATATGTACAAGCTTGCTATAAATACCCGAGAGCAGGTGAATTCTCAGTCATCAGGCACAATGATGAGAAAGAGTGAGGCAGCATCAAATTCTAGTGTACATTTTTTTCCTAATGAACCTGCGATTACAGCATCTGTGGAGGAGCTATATATTCACCGATTGCCAGGAAATGAAATCCGCCATGTACAAAATCAAATTGTGTTTCATCAAATTATTCTCCAATTGCTGGAGGGGCAAGAGGCTAAGTTTGCTTCAAGCGAAAAACCATCTATGGAACGCAGCATTGCTTACTTAGAGAGCCACTTTAGTGAAAAGATAACGCGTGAGCAATTAGCAGAAATTGCAGGTGTAAGTCGGTCCCACTACTCCATTCTCTTTAAGCAGTTAACCGGGTTCTCGCCTAGTGACTACTTATCGCGCCTTCGTGTGCATCGTGCCAAGGAGCTATTGATTAGCGGTTCGGGCACGCTCAGGGAAATTGCCCTGAAGGTCGGCTACAAGGATGAATTTTATCTCAGCCGGCGTTTTAAACAGGAAACAGGGGCAGCACCTTCGGCGTACAACCGAGGCACTTTCCAGAGAGTGGCTGTATTGCTGACACCCTATGCGAGTCATCTGCTTTTACTTGGTTTGGAGCCGGCGGTAATCATCTCGGACAGCAGTGAATATGTGAATACGTCCGGACTTCAATCGCCTCAAACCATGATGTTTATAAACGCTGACTGTTCGGCAGAACAAGTGAAATCGTTATTGCTCGAAAACAACATTGAGCTGATTATTGCGGCAAATCAGCATTTGGATGAGTATGGACTCAATGTAGAACAATTACGGGCAGTCGCGCCTATTGTGGAAATATCGTGGATGGAATTAGGCTGGAAAGAGCATCTTCGTCTTATCGCTCAAGTTATACAGAGAAGAGATAAAGCAGAGCAGTGGCTAACAGAGTATCAGAGAGAGGAACAGCACGCGCGTTCCTTGGTGCAGCAAAGCAGAGCCGCGCAAGAAATTGTAACGATTCTCGTCATTAAGCCTGAACATTTGCTCGTTTATGGAGCGCGCAATGTCGGATGTGTGGTTTATCAATCGCTCGGATTACAGCCTCCTGCACGGATCAAGGAGGATATGGACAAGCTTGGCGATAAATTTCATTCCATTCCGATTAAGATATCGGAGCTTGTACAATATGCTGGGGATCGAATATTAGTTATCGTTTTTCCTGATGCGAAAGGATCAACTGCTCATTCTGATGTAATATTCAAATCTAATTATTGGAGTCAGCTTCCTGCCGTACAGCAAGGTAACGTACATCTGCTCAGCCATGATGAATGGATTCCATACAATCCCGTTTCAATTCGTTTGCAGCTTCAACGCGCTGTATCTTTATTCACAAGCAACTAATAGTCCAAGTTAATTTCCCAACAAAAAGGCATGGATCAGAGCATAATGCATCCCTATAATAACGTTATGGTAATGAAAATGATAATTATTTTCAATGCCCAAACATGATAGCAAAAGAAAAGGGAGAGAGTCATCTTATGAAAAAGCTTTTTGTTCCGTTCGTTCTATCTTTAGTTCTTATTCTGAGCGCTTGCGGCGGCAATCAAAACAATAATGCAAGCAGCACGCCTGAAGTATCATCCACGGATGCACCGAAAGATGAGGCGTCACCATCAACAACCTCAGATTCGGGCACCTTTACTTATCAATCAGAAAATGGCCCTGTGGAAGTTCCGACCAATCCACAACGCGTCATTGTAATTACAAGGTTCTTAACAGGTAACGTTATGGCGTTAGGTGTGCCGCTTGTCGGCGTGGATGAAATGTCCAAGGATAACCCAAACTTTAAAGAAAAGCTAGCGAATACAGAAGCAGTTACAGATGAAAGTCTTGAGAAAATCATCGAGCTGAATCCAGATCTTATTATTGGACTATCCGATATTAAAAACATTGACAAGCTCAAGCAAATCGCTCCTACAGTTACTTATACTTACGGCAAAGTAGATTTCTTAACGCAACAGATTGAAATTGGCAAGCTGTTGAATAAAGAGCAGGAAGCTAAAAACTGGGTCGATGATTTTAACGCGCGTACGAAAAAAGTTGGCGAAGAAATCAAAGCAAAAATCGGTGCGGATGCGACGGTTTCGGTTATCGAGACATTCAATAAGCAGCTTTATGTTTATGGTGACAATTTCGGCCGCGGAACTGAAATCCTCTATCAACAATTCGGGCTAGGCATGCCTGAGAAAGTTAAAGAAGCGACGAAAGCAGAAGGATTTTTCGCAGTTTCAACGGAAGTTCTGAAGGACTACAGTGGGGATTATGTCATTTTCAGCAAAAACGCAGATGAAGACAATACGTTCCAAGACACTGAGACGTACAAAAATATTGCTGCTGTCAAAAACCAACACGTTTTTGAAGCGGATGCCAAAGCGTTCTACTTTAATGACCCGCTTAGCATGGAATATCAATTAGAATTTTTCATTCAAAATTTTCTAGGAAAATAAAATAAAGAAGAGAGTCCAATGAAAAGTAAACGACAATCTGTTTTAATTTCATATAAGCTCATAGGCTGCTTACTCATGCTTGTTCTGAGCTTCTTTCTATCCATGAAATTCGGAGCAGCGGATACGACATTTCGAGAGCTGTGGCTGGCTATCACGACCAACGTGAAGGACGATAATATTCTCGTCCTTCGCGAGATCCGGCTGCCTCGTGCGATAGCAGCGATATTGATCGGTGCTGCTTTCGCTGTATCCGGCGCTATTATGCAAGGGGTCACGCGCAATCCACTTGCAGATCCAGGCTTGCTAGGTCTCACTTCCGGCGCTAACATGGCGCTCGCGCTGGCTTTTGTATTCATACCGGGGCTGAACTATTTCGGCATCATGCTTGCTTGTTTCCTCGGAGCTGCTCTTGGAGCAGCGCTGGTCATGGCTCTTGGCGCGACTCGGCGAGGAAAATTGTCTCCGATGCGAATTATACTTGCTGGAGCAGCCGTTTCAGCTTTTTTGTACGCGATCTCAGATGGCGTCAGCATCTTTTTCAAAATTTCCAAGGATGTAACGATGTGGACTGCTGGAGGATTGATCGGAACAACCTGGTGGCAGCTTCAAGCCATTGCGCCGGTCATTCTTATTGGCATTGCGGCAGCTTTGATTCTCTCGAACCAAGTAGGCATACTGAGTCTGAGTGATGAGGTAGCGATGGGGCTTGGACAAAAGCTGATGATGATCAAAGCGATTTTGTTCGTTCTAGTTATTGTACTTACTGGCGCTTCGGTTGCGCTTGTTGGCAATATGGCCTTTGTAGGTTTGATGATTCCGCATATCGTGCGTAGGTTCGTAGGTACCGATTATCGGCATGTCATGACCTTCTCTGCTTTTGCAGGAGCAATCTTCATGCTGCTTGCTGATATGCTGAGCCGGACGATTAACGCACCTTATGAGACGCCTGTAGCAGCTATAGTTGCTATGCTGGGTTTGCCTTTCTTCTTATTTGTCGTGCGTAGAGGAGGGAAAGCATTCTCATGACATTGTCAGCTCTCATTCGCAAACAACGCTTGATTCTGCTAGCCAGTTTTGTACTGATTGTTGTTACGGCTGTCATCAGCATGGGAGTAGGGTACTCAAAACTGTCGTTTGACAGACTGCTTCCTGTACTGCTTGGCCATGGCACCTTCAAAGAGGATTTTGTCCTGTTTTCCGTACGTTTGCCGCGGATCTTGATCACCTTGCTGTCGGGTATGGCTCTTGCATTGGCTGGTTCAATATTGCAAAGCGTCACTCGCAACGATCTCGCAGATCCTGGAATAATCGGCATCAATTCTGGAGCAGGCGTGGCTATCGCGATATTTTTTCTCTACTTCCCGATCGATGTAGGAACATTCGTTTATATTTTGCCGTTAGTCGCTTTCCTTGGCGCATTGCTCACAGCGGCTCTAATCTATTTTTTCTCGTACAGCCGAACACGCGGGCTTGATCCCATTCGACTGGTACTCGTCGGTGTCGGTTTCTCAATGGCGCTGTCGGGAATAATGATCGTCATTATTTCCTCAGCAGAACGCTCGAAGGTCGATTTTATCGCAAAATGGATTGCAGGTAATATATGGGGGGCGGATTGGCCGTTCATCTGGGCTTTGCTTCCATGGCTGTGCTTACTCATTCCGTTCACCTTGTATAAGTCACATCGGCTCAATCTTCTTTCATTGAACGAAGAAACAGCGGTTGGTGTCGGTCTAAAGCTTGAACGGGAACGTCTCGTGTTGATTCTAACCGCGGTTGCCGCATCTGCGTCAGCGGTATCGGTTACAGGAGGAATTGCCTTTGTTGGATTGATGGCACCGCATATTGCGAAAGCATTGGTTGGTCCACGCAATCAGCTGTTCATTCCTGTCGCTGTTTTGCTCGGCGGATTACTGCTGTTAGTGGCGGACACAATTGGCCGCAATATCGTCGATCCTGACGGTATACCTGCCGGTATCATGGTTTCATTGATCGGCGGACCGTATTTTGTTTATTTACTGCTCAAAAAATAACAGTTTTCTAGCTTCATGAAAAGATTATTTGAAGAGAGCATTGCACCATTTTGGGCAAAAAACAGCATCTCGAGGACTTGTGTTAAACGGAGCACAGTTACTCAAATGTGTAATTTTTTCTACTTTTCAAAAATTGTTGTTTACGTTAGAACAGATTTTTGATAATATAATCGCAACATTCAAATGCGATGAAGAGATGAGTAAATAAATGAATTCTTTCACAGAGAGCTCCGTTAGCTGAAAAGGAGTAAGAGTTCCTTATTGAACAAAGACTTAGAGCAGCACATCGGAACCGGGTTACGGGGATGGTGTGACAGGAGCTCCTGTTACAGAGCTAGAGTATAAGCATGCGCTTGCATAGCCGTACTTGAAGAGGTTAATATGGCGACATATTGACGAATCTGGGGTGGTACCACGAGCATATTAATCTCGTCCCTAAGACTTACCATAGTCTTGGGGGTGGGATTTTTTTTATTGGTGCAAAGCTTACTCAATGTACATTGTATATAAGGTATAACAATTTAAAATATTCGAATCGTTAGTTACAGAATGATTAAGCGATATAGAAAGGATTGAATATCTAATGACACAAAAATTAAAAGTAGGTATTGTTGGAGGAACAGGCATGGTGGGCCAGCGGTTTGTTGACCTGCTGGATCAGCATCCTTGGTTTGAGGTTACAGCTATTGCAGCTAGCGCCAGCTCGGCAGGTAAAACTTACGAACAGTCGGTACAAGGCAGATGGAAGCTCACCAGCCCTATTCCTGAAGCTGTAAAAAATATTGTTGTTCTGGATGCTTCGAAAGTAGATGAAGTTGCTAATCAGGTCGATTTTGTTTTTTGTGCAGTCGATATGAAAAAAGATGAAATCAAAGCGTTGGAAGAAGCTTATGCAAAAACAGGCACGCCTGTTGTATCCAACAATTCAGCTCACCGCTGGACGCCCGATATTCCTATGGTCATTCCGGAGATAAATCCTGGTCATTTGGAAGTCATTGCAGCACAGAGAAAGCGCCTTGGAACAGAAACTGGATTTATTGCTGTTAAGCCCAACTGTTCCATTCAGAGCTATGTACCTGCACTTCATGCACTGCTTGATTTCAAACCACAAGTTGTCATTGCATCGACGTATCAGGCGATATCTGGCGCAGGCAAAAACTTTACCGATTGGCCTGAAATGTTAGACAACGTTATCCCTTATATTGGCGGCGAGGAAGAAAAGAGCGAGCAGGAGCCTCTACGCATTTGGGGCAGCATCGAAAATAATGAAATCGTAAAAGCGAACGCACCTTTAATTTCTACACAGTGTATCCGCGTTCCCGTATTGGACGGACATTTGGCAACTGTGTTTGTATCATTTGAAAACAAACCTTCGAAAGAAGAAATTCTCGATCGTTGGCAGCAATTCAATGGTCGTCCGCAGGAGCTTGGCTTGCCAAGTGCACCGAAACAGTTTATTACGTATTTCGAGGAAGAGAACAGACCGCAAACGAGACTAGATCGTGACATTGAACAGGGCATGGGCGTTTCAGCGGGAAGATTGCGTGAAGACTCTGTATACGATTATAAATTTGTAGGACTATCTCATAATACAATACGTGGAGCTGCGGGCGGTGCTGTACTGATTGCCGAGCTTCTTAAAGCAGAAGGCTATATTCAGGCAAAGTAAAGCAACGCATAAGCTTTTTAATAAGATTTAACAGGTTCATTATGATTAAAGACTATCCTTCGGGATGGTCTTTTTTTATATATCGAGTTGATTTTTTTAGCTGCTTTCCACGCCATTAGATTTACAGTAAGTTAATATGTATTTGAGATGGTGAAAACAATTCGTGCCTATAATTGTGGTATGTAGACTGTTTGTTACCGATTCGTTTTGTTTTGTTGAACAATTAAATGCTTTGAACAAGGAGAGATTGCATTGAAACGCATAGCGATTGATATGGATGAGGTAATGGCGGATACTGCGGGTGCGCATTTGGAATGGTACAACAGGGATTTTAACGATAACCTGCTGATTACGGATTTGCATGGAACAACCTTGTCGCAATTGAGGCCTCAACTAAAAAAAGAAATAGACCGTTGTTTTGACAATGAAGTTTTTTTTCGTGAACTAAAAGTTATTGAACATAGCCAAGAAGTCATACGCGAGCTCAGTCAATTTTATGAGATTTATATTACGACTGCTGCGATGGAGGTTCCGGCATCATTTAAAGCCAAGTACGAGTGGTTACTCGAGCACTTTAGTTTTCTGAACAATATGAATTTTGTGTTTTGCGGAAATAAGAGTGTCATTCACGCTGATTATTTGATTGATGACAATGTAAAGCAGCTTGAACGTTTTCGAGGTCAAGGCATTCTTTACGATGCTCCGCACAATATTCATAAGACCGGGTATGTTCGGGTGCATAACTGGGGTGAGGTAAGGGACTATTTTATGGACAAGGAACGACAAACAGACGATCTTAATGTAGAGAAGGATGGTTGAGCACTATGGAACAAGGACGTGTCATGCACATTCCGCAGCGGCAGCAGCCTGTCAATGTGTTGACGCATTGGATATTTGATTCTGTGAACACATTGTCTGGTTCGATTGAGGAAAGGAATTTGGTCCTAAACGATGAAAGTGGCAACGGGAATCATATTAAGATGGTTACGACGCAGGATGTTTTGGAGCAGCCTGATAAGGTTCTGCTTGGATGGAAGGAAAGAAGCCGTGACGAAGCGGGATTAACTTTTCAAAATGATCGATGCAATAATGGAAGCGGTAGTTATTTTCAAACGGTGGAGAATGCTCCCATTAATCATGACCGATTAGAACATGGGTACACGATTGAAGCAATCGTTCAATTGCCTGAGCCATTTCATGAGGATAACCATAGCTGGATGGGGGTGCTTACGAGACAGGGCAGGGGCGCTGACATCGGCAACTCGGGAGAAAATGAGCTGCTCGCGACATTGTCTGTTTCGAACTGCAAGGAATACCAGTGGATATGTCATCCAACGAATCGATCATCCTCGGTAACGAGTTGGTCGCGTTATTTGAATTCAGGACAATGGCATCATATCGCAATTGTGAACGATAAGGAACAAACGCTAATGTATGTGAACGGTATTTGTGATTACAGCAGTCCTGCCAAATCAATTGTCGGCGTTTCTGGAGTTGAAGGCAAAGGATGGAATATTGGAGCATCGGAGTGGGGCGGTCAATTGGATCAATTATTTTCCGGAACCATTCGAGAAATCCGTATCGCTAATGAGCCTCTGGACAGGGCAGATTGGTTGCAAAACATTAGTCCACAGCAAGTTCTTCAAGGTACGAATGAGCATGTTTCACTTTTGCAGCAGGAGACCAACTACAATTTCGCTTTTATTCCAGATGCTCAGAAGCTGGTCTACTTAAATCCGGAAATGTTTGAAGCACAGGTTGATTGGATTGTGAATAATGAGTTGAGCAGCAAAATTGCAATGACTGCCTATGTAGGTGATATTGTCGATCATAGTGATGCCTTAGAGGAGTGGGAACGTTCCACCAGTGCAATCTTTGCTATGGATCAGTCACGAACCCCGTATTTGATGACAGCTGGAAATCATGACTATAATGAGGAAGATACGTATTTGAATTATTTTGGCCCAGAACGTTTTCTCAGCAAAGATTATTATAAGGGCAGTTCACCATCAAGATATAGTTCATATGGCATTGTCCAGGCTGGAAGCTATCATTATTTATGGTTAATGGTAGATATGCAGCATCTTATAAAGGACTTGGCATGGTGTAAAATAGTGCTTGATGAACATAGCGATATGCCAACTATTCTTGTTTCGCATGATATTTTGTATACAACGGGTGATAGTCAGAATCTAATTTCACATGAATCGGAAAACGGGAAAATCATATGGGATGAGCTGGTTGCTCCCTATAACCAAGTGTTCATGACGGCTAATGGGCATTATAACGGCAATTTTCATCAAACAAGGCAGAATAATTCAGGTCACGAGGTTATACAGCTGCTAATCAATTATCAAGACAGCTACCGCGGCGGCAATGGTTGGATGAGATTGGCTCAATTTAACGAGAACGACAATCATATTTGTTTTCAAACCTATTCTCCTTGGGTGGACATGTTAGGGCAAAGCGAATCTTTGACCTATCCGGATTATCGCTATTTAACAGGAAAATATGATTCGTTTACCTTTTCATTTGATTTTAAAAAACGGTTTTCCTTTGTGAATAATAGCTTAAGGCTAGAAATGGAGTGATCTTTGAATGTCTCTTTTATCAGAAGATCGAAAGCAGTATATTCTCGTTCAGCTGGATACCTTCGGGAAGGTGCAGGTCATTTCGTTAGCAGAACAGCTTCAGGTTTCTCTTGAAACGATTAGACGTGATCTGTTTGTGCTGGAGGAGGAAGGAAAGCTTAAACGTGTATATGGCGGAGCTGTAAAGGTGCAATATGAGAAAGGCGAGCCTCCCTATCAGCAGCGTCAAATTCTCAATCTTGAAGCTAAACAGGTTATTGGGCAGCGAGCGGTAGATCTGATCAATGACGGGAACACGATTTATATGGATACCGGTACAACGATTCATGAAATGGCACGAGCTCTGAGAGGTAAAAAAAGGATAACGGTTATTACCAACTCCTTAACGGTAGCGAATCTTCTAACGGAATCATTAACGCAAGGACTGTTTAACGGACGAGTCATTATTTTGGGAGGCGAAATCTCGCCAGAGCAGCAATCAGTCAGTGGTCATATATCACAGGAAATACTTAAAAACTTTTACGTGGATAGAGCTTTTGTTTCCGTAGGCGGTATTTCAATCGAGACAGGAATTAGCGATTACGATATGAATGATTCCGTCATTTCAAGAATGATTATATTGAAGGCGAAGGAAGTGATCGTGTTAGCGGATCACAGCAAGATTAGTATACAGGCATTTTGCCACATTGCACCTTTAGAAGCGATTGATGTTGTCGTCTGTGAGAAGGATCATCCTGAAGCATGGGCACAAGAGCTCGAAATAAAAGGAATTACTTGGATTAACGCAAGTCAAATCAATTAAGCGAGAAGAATCGGAC
>NZ_JBFTSN010000105.1:0-17567 GCF_056400045.1 Paenibacillus sp. 01L418 | reverse complement strand
ATATACTTGCTTATTTAGAGAGGACAATTGTGGATCGTGACAAGATCGAGAACCGTGATCAACTTCTTGAAGAGCTTAAAGCAGAGGAAATGAAGCTTTATGATCAAGCGCTGATTTTGGCACAGGAATTGTCACAGCTTCGGGAGCATGCAGCGACAAAGCTGTCTGAAGCGATTGAGAATGAGCTAGGACAGCTTCAAATGCCAGCGGCTAAGTTTCGTGTGCAAATCGATACGACAGTCGGAGGAGCGGGTGAAACAAAGCAGATTCGCTTGCATAGCAATGGTATGGATGAAGCGATCTTTATGCTCTCTACTAACCCAGGAGAGCCGTTGAAGCAGTTAAGCAAGATTGCTTCTGGGGGAGAAATGTCGCGTATTATGCTCGCCCTTAAGAGCATTTTCGCAGAAATTGATCAAGTTCCTGTACTTATTTTTGATGAGGTCGATACAGGCGTCAGCGGACGTGCTGCTCAGGCTATCGCAGAGAAAATGTCACAGCTTGCATCGAAGTGCCAAGTATTCTCTATAACGCATTTGCCTCAGGTTGCTTGCATGGCAGATCATCATTATGAAATAAGAAAACAAGTCATTGGTTCGCGTACATCTACATCTGTATCGGAACTGCTTGAAGCGGTACGTATCGAAGAACTAGCACGCATGCTTGGCGGAGTGGAAGTAACGGAAAAAACACGGAATCATGCACAAGAAATGCTTGATTTGGCACATAGACAGAAAGGAGCGTAATGGAAGCCAATTAGGGAATGTTTTTGTGGACATAAAACGAACGGGTGAGGGTAACTTAAAGGTACGCCATTGGCGACTTATCCTTCTTCGTCATGCGATGGAAATACAGGGAGCGTGAAATCATTGAACTCCAGTCAAAGGAAGCGATGGTTTGGCCTGGTTCTCGTTTTCTTCATTTGCATGATCGGAAGCTCCACCCCGTTTCAACATTTTGCCGCAATCCCGAATGAACTTCGTTTATTCTCCGGGCAACTGAAACGTTTACAATATGGAGTGCCCGTTCATGCTGAAGTAACGGTCGACCCTCAAATGCTTCAGATTAACGGATCAACCAGTCATTCTTTATCCGTAAATTTGAATGAACCACTGTCACTGCAGTCGAGTCAAAGCGGTCAAACGAAAATGAAAGTGAAATTATTTGGTAAAATTCCATTCAAGACTGTAAAGGTTAATGTTGTACCTGATCTCCGTGTCATTCCAGGCGGTCAAACGATTGGAGTCAAAGTTAAATCATCGGGCATTTTAGTTGTAGGACATCATCAGGTAGCTGGCAGCAACGGCATGAAACAATCCCCTGGTGAGGCCGCAGGACTGCGTTTAGGCGATTTAATTGTGAAGATTGATGGTACAAGCATTAATCAAGTAAACAGGATTGCGGAGCTAAGTGAGAAGGCTGGCAATGAGAAGAAGCCGCTTGAAGTAACCTATAAGCGAGATGGGCAATTAGGCAAGACGCTTTTAAATCCAGTTTATGATGCGGAAGATAAGGCATGGCGATTAGGTTTATATATCCGTGATTCAGCAGCCGGCGTAGGTACATTAACGTTTTATGCACCAGATCAGGGTGTTTATGGTGCATTAGGCCATGTTATCACGGATATGGACACACAAACTCCGATTGATGTTGGCGAAGGCCAGATTTTACAGTCCAGCGTTACGTCCATTAACAAAAGCCAAAATGGCGAGCCGGGAGAAAAAAGAGCGCATTTTGTGAAAGAAAGCAAAATATTAGGCAATGTTGAGCGAAACACTCCGTTTGGCATTTTCGGCAAAATGAATGAAGTTCCTACTCACAGTTACAGTGATAAATCTGTTCCTGTCGCATTTGCTGAAGATGTTAAGGAAGGGCCAGCGCAAATTTTGACTGTTGTGAATGGACAGAAGGTTGAGCGCTTTGATATTGAAATTGTGCATGTATCAAAGCAATCTGGTCCAGCGACAAAAGGTTTGGTTATTAAGATAACGGACAAAAGATTGTTAAGCAAAACCGGTGGTATTGTTCAAGGGATGTCGGGTAGTCCGATCATTCAAGATGGCAAATTAGTTGGAGCTGTCACTCATGTATTCGTTAATGATCCCTCTTCAGGATATGGCTGCTTTATCGAATGGATGCTGCAGGATGCAGGAGTACTGCTGAAGTCGGCAAACGGACATATCGGCGAAGCTGCATAATGGCTTGCTATTAGAAAATAACGCCCTCTTGAGCTGAATAGCAGCTTAGACGGGCGTTATTTTTAATTAAATCCATTTATCTAAAAACCGCGTCAATAGGTAAATGAGCAATGAAATTTGTCGAAGAAGAACGAACATCATCGGTACATGTAATAAATTTTTTATTATATCGAATCCCCGTAAAAAAATAAAGAAAAATAATTTTCGACAGAAGGAATTGAACTCCACATGTCGAAAACTTTAGATTAGACAACTAGTGAGCGAAATCATGAATATCATTTAAGGGAGGACCACAACTTGCATAAGATCGAAGTATTATTAGCAGATGACAACCGGGAATTTACTAACTTGTTATCKGAATACATATCCGAACAAAGTGATATGAGTGTGAGTGGAGTCGCGTATAATGGAGAAGAGGTTTTAAGACATCTGGAGGAAGCAAGAAAAGTTCCTGATGTGCTTATCCTTGATATTATTATGCCTCATTTGGATGGACTAGGTGTACTTGAACGGTTGAAAGAAATTAACCTATCTCCTATGCCCAAGATCATTATGCTGACTGCTTTCGGCCAAGAGAACATTACTCAAAAAGCGGTACAGCTTGGTGCTTCCTATTATATTTTGAAGCCGTTTGACATGGATATTTTAGCTAATCGTATTCGTCAGCTTGTTGGGAACCCAACTTACTCTTCAACGGGCAGCTTCACAACTAGCTCCTCTTCAATGAAATCCAACGTCGTTCCTATCCCTAAAGGGAAAAACCTCGATGCCAACATTACGAGCATCATTCATGAAATCGGAGTACCTGCTCATATTAAAGGTTACCAGTACTTGCGTGAAGCGATTACGATGGTTTATAACAATATCGAAATTCTTGGTGCCATCACAAAAACTCTTTATCCTGCCATTGCTGAAAAATTTAAAACAACGCCATCTCGCGTTGAACGCGCTATCCGCCATGCCATTGAAGTGGCTTGGACTCGTGGCAACATCGACAGCATTTCTCACCTGTTTGGCTATACGATCAACATCAGCAAATCAAAGCCTACTAATAGCGAGTTCATCGCGATGGTGGCTGATAAGCTGAGGATTGAGCATAAAGTTAGCTGAACGTAGAAGGGAGAATCGTTAAAGGAAAACTCGTTTTTTAATAACTATCCGTAATCTAGTTATTGTGTGACTTCATACGTTTCAACTAGGTCATCTTAAATTCGATATGATTTGAATCCACTGCTTTATTGGGCTTTAAACCCCATAAGAGGAGTGGATTTTTTTGTGGGGCTACATGACAAAATTTATAATAAATATTAAATTGTTATTATATTAAAAATTTGGAGTATTAAAGAATGATCTTATATTAAGGGGTTATTTTAAAAAGCTAAATAGAACATGATGTGAGTTATGCAGTTAAGGAGATTATACGTAAATATTTATAAAGGTTTTAGTTAACTATTTTTGAGCATGTTGGTGATCGTAAGAGAGAATGACGAAGTAATAAGGATTTATTGTGTGAGTAAGGCTCAATCTATCAGATTTCTCCTCATGAAGATTCTAACGAACCGTAAAGAGCTTATGTTTACGGAAATAGATGTTTAAAGATTTTAACGAATCATAGCAACGCTATTAGTCACTTTTGATCAATAAAAGAGACCAAATAAAAGAAATAAGGTAACTAGAGTTCGTTACATTTTATTTATTAAGAAATGAAGCCAATTAAAGTTATGGGGTTCGTTACGGTTGGTAATTGATGCTGCATCGTACGTCGTATCACATAAAAAGTTATCATAACGGATAAAAGGAAAAGAAAAATAAGCACCTCATCTCCTCAGGAAAATAGGTGCTTATTTAAAATCACTAACCCTGTTCTCAGAAATAATCAGAGAAATACGGACGCTCCTGATTAATCAATTGCTCCAGTTTTCGAATGGATGCGTCATCGGCTTGCATACGGCCAATACGTGCAAGATAGGTTGGCCGCTTGTAACCCATTAACATCGTCGTTAAAGCGGGAATGTCGATAACTACCGATGGTGCGATGCCGCCATGGGTCATATGGCCTTTTCCGTTTGTGTCTACCGTTAGGGTGAAGGTTCCTTGATTCCATTCAAGCATAGGATCATGGAGATTGATAACGAGTCGGCTTTCCTTTTCTTGCTTTTCAAATGGATACTGCTCGATGAACAATACGATATCTACAATTCGTGCCATGTAATAAGGAGCAATGGTTTCTTTAATATCCCCATCGTCCAATATGAATGCAAGAGGCTCATCCTGATAGATATCCCCTTTTACAAGCGTAATCATTGAGAAATGGGCACTGACAAAGTTCCATAATCCAGTGCGTGCCTCTTCGTTAATATAGATCATTTCTTTCATGTGAAAGATCTCTTCGGCAATCCAATACAGCAAATACCCCATAGGTGAGTCGTTATTGTCGTAATAGATCGCTACGGTCATATCATCTAAATCCCAGCGCAAATACTCTTCCCAAGCAAGCTCGTTTCGCAGCATAGCACCATGGTGCAAGCGGGCAAATTGCTCATATATTGTTTTGATGTCCGGATGTTCAATGGTTACACGTTCAACATGACCAGGCACGTTTTTCAGCTTAGGCAGCTGAGTGTCCGGAACCTCAAAAGAAATTTTATCGGAAATGATCTCCCAGCCTTTACGTCTGTAATAAGGAATTGAGTAGGGGTATAAGTAAGAGATCGATTGTTTCCGCTCACGCATTTTGCTTAAGGCAAGCAGCATGAGCTTATTCATCAAGCCCAAATTGGCATATTCGGGATAGGTTCCGACACCTGTCAGTCCACCCATTTCATAAATATGTCCGTAGATGTTTACCTGAAAGGGATATACAGCAAGCTGAGATATAAGTTTATCGCCATCAAACCACCCTTGAACATCGGCATACTGAAGTACGGGAAGCTTTGCTTTTGCTATCTCTCTGTTCTCCCAGCCGAAGGTTTGTAAATCGCGATTGGTCACTTGAAAAACATAGCGCAATAAATTGTTGAACTGCTCGCCATGCTGGGTTTCGATTTTTTTTAACTTGAGTCTGTCATGCAATTTCCGTCGACTCATAGGTGACAACCTCCATTTATTTAAACATATCCAAGTAGTGTACCATCCCTTAGAAGTGCAAACAAATTAGCCCTAACGGAAGGGAATGCAGCACATGGTCGAATTTGATGATTCAAAATGTTTGTTAGAGAATGGTGAAAAGTTTTCTATATGCTGAGGATGTCCTACAATTGATCTGATTAATCAAAAACAGACATGGATGTGTGTTAAGTAGGTATCGAGGTTGGAGGAGTTGGAAATTGAATATAAAATGGATTTTTTTTCAAAAAAAAAGGCCATCAAGGATGCCTCAGTTGTAAACAACTCTGCGGTTTAAATAAACGTTGCTGCCATATTTCTTGATTAAACCATGCGATTCTGCTTTTATAAAGCTATGAATTTCTTTTAGGCGCTGCGTTTGTGGCTGGATTGTCTCTTTTACTTTTCCATCTACGGTAACATCGAATACTATTTTCATGATTGCACCTCTTTTCTTTTGGTTAATTTCATAATAGTGTTGTTGTATGATGAGATCATAAATTGAAATGCGGACAATTGTAATTTTTTTTGGAAAGCATCATCGCTATGTAAAATATCCAAGGAGAGGTGACAGGATGAGAGCCGTCTACGCAGGAAGTTTTGACCCGATTACACTTGGRCATGTGTCCGTTATAGAGAGAGCCTTTCAATTATTTAGTGAGGTTCATATTATAGTCGCCAATAATCGATCAAAAAAACATCATTTTACGATAGAGCAGCGTACGGAGCTTGTCGCTTTATCTGTGCCAAAGGATGATAAAATCCATATTATTCCTTATGAAGGCATTGTGGCTGACTATATAAATGAGCATGATATTAACGTAGTCATACGGGGAATTAGAAATGCAACTGACCTAGAATATGAACTGCAGCTTGAGCAATATATTCGTAATACTACGTTGGCGGATACGATTTATTTATCTCCATACACGCATTACATGCAAACGAGCAGCTCACTCGTTAGAATGTTTCTTATGTCTGATAAGACGGAGCTGGCAGCTTCGTATATGGTTCCAAAAGCGTATGCGCAAATGCTTGATTACGTGGATTATACCTAGTTTTTTTTAAAATTCATCATAAAAAAAACCGCCAAGCTAGGATCAAAACGATCCGAACATGAGCGGTTTTAATTATGATTGTTGTATAAAACTAGCTTTGTGGCTTTGGCGGACGAGGACGTTTCTGCTTGAACCTAGGAGCAACGTAGTTCCGTTTGCGGTCGCGAAAAAAAGTCCAGCCCGCGATAAAACCTGCACCTGCAGCGAACATGATAAAGCCAAGTAAAAATTTGAGCCATTCAAAATCTGGCGTAATGGTTTCATTTCCGAATTCAGAGAAATACACGAATACCGAATCTTTCATTTTCAGAAAACCGAAGCAAGCAAGTAAGCCTGGAATAACGAGCATGAGGATAGCAATAAAGCGAGCAGCAACTAATTTCATAAATACAGTGTCTCCTTATCGGTCAAAATATACAGTTAGCTCTATCATACCTTTTTACGTGTAGAGTGTCTATTTCGTAAAACGACGATGTTTTCGTCATTAAAAACAGGTACAATAGGGATGGATGACATGTTACAATGCGAATGGGCATCTTAGAGATTTATATGAATAGGCAAAAAAAGTATATAGTTATGGTTATTAGAAGGGAATGATTTTATGGCTATACAGGTAGATGTAGCAGTGCTCGGAGGCGGGCCTGGCGGTTATACAGCAGCCATTCGTGCTGCACAACTAGGAAAATCGGTTGCCATTATCGAAATGGACAAGCTTGGCGGCACATGCCTACATAAAGGATGTATTCCGAGTAAATCGCTGCTCCGGAGCGCTGAGGTATATTCAACGCTGCTTGAAGCAAGCTCATTTGGCATCCAAGTGGCAGATGGGGCGATATCGCTCAACTATGGCAAAGTACAAGAACGTAAGGATCAAACCGTAGAGCAGCTCTATCGTGGACTTCAAAGCTTAATGAAAAAGAATGGCATTCAAATTATTCAAGGAAAGGGCAGAGTCATTGGTCCTTCAATCTTCTCTCCAAAAAGTGGCTCATTGGCCGTAGAGCTGCCTGATGGGGAAATGGAATCGGTTGTATCCACTAATCTCATTATTGCTACAGGATCTCGTCCTCGTACATTGCCAGGTTTAACACCAGACGGCGAATATATAATGACCAGTGATGAAGCGCTAGTTATGGACAAACTGCCTAAATCCGTTATTATTGTCGGCGGCGGGGTTATCGGCGTTGAATGGGCTTCACTTCTGCATGATTTTGGCGTTCAAGTTATTTTGGTAGAAGCGGGCTCCCGCCTTTTGCCTGGTGAAGATACAGAGGTTTCAGCTGAGCTGACAAGAGTGCTGCGTGGACGCGGTGTACGTGTGCTGACTGGCGTTCAACTGCAGACCGATCAATACAAAGGCGAAAACGGTGAAGTGTCTATCGTTGCAGCTACGCAAGACGGTGACGTCATATTGACTGCAGAAAAGCTATTGGTATCCGTAGGACGCCAAGCGAATGTGGAAAACATGGGTCTCGAAAATACCGATGTTCGCACATCGGGCGGTGTGATCGAGGTCAATGCGTTCGGTCAAACGAGCGAGCCGCATATTTATGCCATTGGCGATGTTATTGGCGGTGTTCAGCTCGCTCATGCTGCTGCGCATGAGGGTATAATTGCAGCCGAGCATATTTGCGGTGAGAAACCCGTTGCGATTGAGGCTCATTTGATACCAAGGTGCATCTATTCCCGTCCGGAAATTGCTTCTTACGGCTTGACAGAGGATGGAGCACGCGCGAAAGGGCATGACATCAAGACGGGTAAAATTCCGTTTCAAGCGATTGGCAAGGCTATTGTTTTAGGAGAGAAAGAAGGATTCGTCAAGGTAATCGCTGATCGGAAGACCAACGATATTGTTGGTGTTCATATGATTGGAGCTCATGCAACGGATCTAATATCCGAAGCAGCACTCGCTGGAATTCTGAACGCAACACCTTGGGAAGTTGGCCAAATGATCCATCCTCATCCGACGCTTTCGGAGGCGCTGGGAGAAGCGATGCTTGCCGTAGATGATAGAGCGATATCGTTCTAATGAAGACTGTTTTCTTTTTGGTTCAATTGGAGTTATAATATATATGATCAAGTCTTAGTACCAGGTTATAATAGCGCGCAAAAGGAGGAACACCTTATGACCCAATCTGCTTCTACTGGGCAAAATGTTCGTCATTTGGAATTAGGGCTTAGCGATGAGCAAGCAATTGATATGTACGCAACGATGGTGACTGCTCGCAAGTTTGATGAGCGTATGCTGCTGCTGCAGCGTGCAGGGAAAATCAATTTTCACGTATCAGGTGTAGGACAAGAGGTAGCACAAGTTGCTGCGGCGTATGCACTTAATCGAGAAACAGATTATTTTTTACCTTATTATCGGGACTATGGCTTCGTGCTCTCTGTTGGTATGACACTGCGTGATTTGTTGCTGTCGGTTTTCGCCAAAGCGGAAGATCCAAATAGCGGCGGACGCCAGATGCCTGGCCACTTTGGCTCGAAGAAACTGCGAATCGTCACGGGCTCAAGTCCAGTAACAACGCAGGTTCCTCATGCAGTAGGCATAGCGCTCGCGGCAAAAATGAAAAACAAGCCTCTTGTTAGCTTTGTTACATTTGGTGAAGGTTCGAGCAATCAAGGCGATTTCCATGAGGGCTGCAACTTTGCTGGAGTACATAAGCTGCCTGTTATTTTCATGTGCGAAAATAACCAATATGCAATTTCAGTTCCGATTCACAAGCAATTAGCAGGTACAGTTGCCGATCGTGCACTTGGTTATGGCTTCCCTGGATATCAGGTTGACGGTAACGATGCACTTGAGATGTACCGTGTTGTGAAGGAGGCGCGTGAGCGCGCAATTGCAGGCGAAGGTCCAACATTGATTGAAGCAATGATGTACCGTATTTCACCACACTCTACTTCAGATAACGATCTCGCTTATCGTACGAAGGAAGAAGTTGATTCCAACCGTGCGAAAGATGGCATCCCAAAATATAAGCAATATCTGATTGATTGCGAGATATGGTCCGAGGAGCTTGAAACAGAGCTTCAAGCCAAAATTCGCAAGATGCTTGACGAGGCTACTGAATATGGCGATAAAGCGCCGTTCCCGACGCCGGAATCTACATTGCTGCACGTGTATGCGGATGATGCTGATCAAGGAGGTACGGAATAATGGCAGTTATTGAATATATTGATGCAATTCGCCAAGGGATGAAGGAAGAAATGGAACGAGACGAAGATGTCTTCGTTCTGGGTGAGGATGTTGGTCTCAAAGGCGGCGTCTTTACAACGACCAAAGGATTGCTGGAGCAATTTGGCGAGGATCGTGTACTTGATACTCCGCTTGCAGAGTCAGCCATTGCAGGTGTTGCAATCGGCGCAGCGATGTATGGCATGAAGCCCATTGCTGAAATGCAGTATTCAGATTTTATGTTTCCGGCTACCAATCAAATTATTAGCGAAGCGGCCAAAATCCGTTATCGCTCGAACAATGATTGGACTTGCCCGCTCGTAATTCGCGCTCCTATTGGCGGCGGTGTTTTTGGAGGACTGTACCATTCACAATGTACGGAGTCGGTATTTTTCGGTACACCTGGTCTGAAAATTGTTGCTCCATACCGTGCATACGATGCGAAAGGGCTTCTAAAAGCAGCTGTGCGTGATCCGGACCCTGTATTGTTTTTTGAGAATAAAAAATGCTACAAGCTCATTATGGATGAAGTTCCAGAAGAGGACTATATTGTTCCTATTGGTAAAGCGAATGTTCTTCGCGAAGGCGATGACATTACGGTTATCGGTTATAGTCTGCCTCTTCATTTTGTGGAGCAGGCGGCAGCAGATCTAGCGACGGAGGGCATTAGCGCTCATATTCTCGATCTACGGACGCTTCAGCCTCTGGACAAAGAAGGCATTCTTGAAGCGGTGAGAAAAACAGGCAAGGTGCTTATTATCCATGAGGACAATAAGACTGGCGGCGTAGGTGCTGAGGTTTCAGCGATCATCGCAGAAGAGCTGCTTTATGAGCTTGATGCTCCGATTATGAGACTATGTGGACCAGACGTGCCAGCGATGCCTATCAACCCGCCGGGCGAGAAGTTTTTTATGCTCAACAAAGATAAAGTTAAAGAAGCAATGCGACAGCTAGCGCTTTATTAAAATATAAGAAGTCTAAAGTACTAAGCTTATATGTCACCGCGAAACGTATGCTGCGCCGCCGAAGGACGGCGGTAGCCGTTTACGCCTCGGCCAGTAGGGAGATGTGAATTATGAAAACTATGACGGAAATCGTCGTGCCTCAACTAGCAGAATCACTTGTATCAGCTACCATCGATAAATGGCTGAAGCAGCCTGGCGATTGGGTTGATGTTTACGAGCCTGTCTGCGAGATTATTACAGATAAAGTGAATGCTGAACTGCCTTCCACTGTAGCCGGCAAGCTTGTTCGTATCCTTGTTGGCAAGGGGGAGACCGTTCCAGTCGGCACTCCAATCTGCATAATTGAAACAGAAGGTTCTGCTGAGGATGCCGGAATCGGGGCTGCGGAATCCCAGACGGCTGCACCAAAAGAGGCAACTGCCACACAAGTAAGTGAAATAGATTTGCAAGACGCTCCAATGCGCAATCGTTTCTCACCGGCTGTACAGCAGCTGGCAGCTGAACACTCTATTCGTCTTACTGATGTTCCAGGAACCGGTTTAGGCGGACGTATCACACGTAAAGACGTTCTTGCTTATGTAGCAGCTGGTGGCAATCAAGCCTCTAGCGGGAATGCTGCTGTGCCTGCAGCCCGAACTGTAGATGCTGCTGCGCAGGTTCGTTCTTCTGGTCTGCATTTGACGGAAACGCCAAGGTTCCCAAAAATCGAAGTGGAAGGAGCATCGGGAGCTGGTCGTGGTGATAGCTTCATTGATGTAACGCCAATTCGGAATACGATTGCTCGCAACATGAGACAAAGCGTAAGTGAAATACCGCATGCATGGACTATGATTGAAGTAGATGTAACGAATCTTGTTCTTCTGCGCAATAAGCTTAAGGATGATTTCATGAAGCGCGAAGGCATTAATTTAACGTATTTGGCATTCCTGCTCAAAGCTGTCGTTAATGCAATCAAAGATGTGCCAATCATGAATTCCATGTGGGCTGTTGATAAAATCATTGTGAAGCGGGATATCAACATCGCACTGGCGGTTGGTACAGAGGATTCTGTCCTTACACCTGTTATCAAGAATGCTGATCACAAAAACGTAGCCGGTCTTGCGAAAGAAATTGAAGAGCTTGCTCGTAAAACGAGAGAAGGTAAACTGACGCTGTCTGATATGCAGGGCGGAACGTTTACTGTTAACAATACAGGTTCCTTCGGTTCCATTTTGTCATATCCGATTATTAACTATCCGCAGGCTGCCATTCTAACGTTTGAATCCATTGTGAAGCGTCCCGTTGTCATAAATGATATGATCGCTGTTCGTTCAATGGCTAACTTATGTTTGTCACTTGATCATCGGATTTTGGACGGCGTTATTTGTGGTCGTTTCTTACAGCGTGTGAAGGATAATCTAGAGAGCTTTAATCTAGAAAGCAAATTGTATTAGAAAAGGGGAGCACGATCATGGCTGAAGCGGATAACGCAAAAAGCTTGAGACGGCTGGATGCCCAATATATAGGCATGCTCGATTACGCGGAAGCGTGGGAGCTGCAAAAAACATATATAAAGCAAATTGATAAGGAGGAGCGCAATCAGTCGCTGCTCCTTCTTCAGCATCCGCCTACGTATACGATGGGTTCTGACAAACATCCTGAGCACCTTCTG
Organism: Paenibacillus sp. 01L418; assembly: GCF_056400045.1. Lineage (NCBI taxonomy): Bacteria > Bacillati > Bacillota > Bacilli > Caryophanales > Paenibacillaceae > Paenibacillus > Paenibacillus sp. 01L418. The sequence goes on along the minus strand of NZ_JBFTSN010000105.1, from coordinate 5,412 downwards.
CTTGATGAGGCAGAGCTTAAGGAACGAGGTATCGCTTTTTATCAAATCGACCGTGGCGGGGATATTACTTATCATGGCCCTGGCCAGCTGGTCGGCTATCCACTTCTTTATCTAGATGCAGTAGGTCTTAATTTGCATGCCTATTTGCGGAGCCTTGAGCAAGTCATTATTAATTGGCTGAGCGAGTATGGTATAGAAGCGGGCAGAAAGCCGGAATATACAGGAGTATGGGTCGGTGATCTGAAAATAGCGGCCATAGGCGTAAAATTTAATAAAGCCCGCCATCAGCGGGGCTTTATTACGAGTCATGGATTCGCTCTTAATATTAAATCTGGCATTGCCGAAGAAGGATTTAGCGGGATTATTCCTTGCGGCATCCAACAATTCGGCGTAACATCCTTTAATGATTTAACAGGGCTTGATTTATCGGTTGAGGAAGCGGCGAACCAATTGCTCCCTCATTTTGTGAAAGAATTCAGATGTGAATTGGATCTAGTAAAGAAATAGTGATCCAAGACCAGCTAGCAAGGATGATAAAACTAATGCCGATACGAGAACGATGGCAACAATTCGAATCAATCGCTGTCTGCGCATATGAAAAACCCCTTTCTTGATTTGGAACGTCATAGCTTGCTATGAGCTTGTCATTTACTCTATTGTATACGAAAGTTATGGACGGAGGAAACGTTAATGATTACAAAAGATCGTTTAGTGAATGAATTTATGGAATTGGTGAAGATAGATAGTGAAACAAAACACGAGCAGGAAATAAGCCGTGTGCTAAAGCAAAAGTTCGAAGCGCTTGGCTTGCAAATTAGCGAAGATGATGCAGCAGCTAAGACCGGGCATGGYGCAGGGAATCTATTTGCAATATGGGAAGCAGAGGGAGCATCAGCATCAGCACCAACGATTTTTTTTACATGCCATATGGACACAGTAACACCTGGTGTTGGCATCAAGCCGCAGCTTGACGCTGATGGTTATATAAGAAGTGATGGAACAACGATTCTGGGCGCTGACGATAAAGCAGGCATTTCTGCCATTTTTGAAGCAATCCGTGTCGTTAAGGAGCAGTCCATTCCGCATGGGCGTATTCAATTCGTCATTACGGTAGGAGAAGAATCAGGTCTACTTGGCGCACGCTCACTGGATGCATCGAAGCTGGAAGCTAAGTTTGGATACGCGCTTGATTCGAATGGTGCCGTTGGTGATATAGCAGTAGCAGCGCCGACACRAGCGAAAGTTACGATCAAAATGTATGGTCGTTCAGCACATGCTGGCGTTAATCCTGAGGATGGGATCAGTGCCATTCAAGTTGCTGCAAAAGCAATTGCAAGAATGCCGCTTGGACGTATAGATAAAGAAACAACGGCGAATATCGGCCGATTCGAAGGCGGCGGCGCTACAAATATTGTGTGTGATTTTGTGACGCTGTATGCTGAGGCGAGAAGCATTGTACAGCATAAGCTGGACAATCAGATTGTTGCGATGCGAAAAGCGGTTGAGAGTGCTGCAGAAGAGTTTGGTGCACGGGGAGAGCTTGAAAGTGAAATCATTTATCCTGCTTATCAATACGATGATGCAGATCCAGTAGTACAGCTCGCCAAAAAAGCAATCACAGCAATCGGCCGTACGCCGCGTACATTCCATTCTGGCGGGGGAAGCGATGCAAATATTTTTAATGGATTAGGCATTCCTACAGTCAATCTAGCTGTTGGCTATGAGCATATTCATACGACGAAAGAACAGATCAAGGTTGATGATTTGGTGAAAACGACTGAGCTTGTCGTTGAAATTATTAAACAAGCGTCTGAAGCACAATAGTTTTAGCGGAGGTCTTAAGAAGCAATAGCTTGCTTGGCCTTTCCGTAAAATGACAGAAAGCCCTTCGATCCTGCGGCTCAGTTTTGGCTGATCGCGGAAGGAGGGTTTTTGTCTAAGTGCATGCGTCCGTGACATGATTAATTCGTTTTTTCCAAAGGAACACGGCGTACGCTGATGACATTGGTATATTCGGACATGGGTGTTCTTGATAAGGATGAAGCAGAAAGCTTGCGGAGCTGATGTTTTATTTCCCAGCCTTTTCCTACTAAGCGCAAGTGATTGAGTGCAACATATTGTTTCATATTAATCTCCCCTGTCGATTTGATATAATGATAGTTATGCAGAGGCAGGACAAGTTATGCGAAAGTATCAAATTCAATTTTAAGGAGCGAATACGAGTGGAAGAGCAGCAAAGAGCTGAGTTGTGGCGTGAGGAAACGATTAAGACAGAGCCTATTTTTGAAGGTAAAATGATTACGCTGCAGGTTGATACCGTCACGCTTGCAGACGGCAGAACAGCAACTAGAGAAATCGTCAAACACCCGGGAGCAGCAGCAGTTATGGCGCTTTTGGATGGAAAGCTGCTTGTAGTGGAGCAATTTCGCAAGCCGCTGGAAAAATTCCAAATCGAGATTCCTGCTGGCAAGCTTGATCCAGGCGAAGACCCGATGACAGCAGCAGCTCGTGAGCTTGAAGAAGAGACGGGTTACCGCTCTGATGATTTGACTCTCCTAAGCGCTTTCTATACATCACCAGGGTTTGCAGATGAGAAGCTATATATTTATTTCACTGATAAAGTGGAGCAGGGCGTAATCAATCCTGACGACGATGAAGACTTGAAGGTCGAAGCCATCACTCTCGAGCAAGCTGAAGCCTATATCCAAGAAGGCCGTATTAGCGACGCCAAAACGATCCTAGCCGTCTACGCTTGGAAACTATACACTTTGACAGGTCGGTTCTAACCGACCCTGTCTTCCCACAACATACCCGTCATACCTCTCTCAAACCCCTCATATAATGAAAAGTAAGACAACCCCTTGGGTAATTTTGTGATTTTTTAAATTTATAGGAATGTAGAGTTGTGTAACCGTAGAGATGTACATTCGTGGAGCTGTAGAGAAGCAGAGATGCAGATCTTTAGAACAGTAGAGCTATGGAACTCTGGAAATCTGGAACGGTAGATCTATAGAGCTATAGAGCAGTGAATCTCTGGAGTTCCGGGACGTTAGATTTGTGGATTGTAGATCTTTAAATCTTTAAATTTGTACAATTGTAACTCTGTAAACTCTAGAACTGCAGAACTCTAAAACTCTAGAACTCAAGAACTCAAGAACTCAAGAACTCAAGAACTCAAGAACTCAACAACTCAACAACTCAACAACTCAACAACTCAACAACTCAACAACTCAACAACTCAACAACTCAACAACTCTAGAACTCTAGAACTCTATAACTTTAGAATTTTAGAACTGTAGAACTGCAGAACTGCAGAACTGCAGAACTCTAGAACCGTAAGCTGTATATTTCTAATTTTGCTTATTGTTTTTTTGTATTTAACTGCTCTTATATTTTTTTTTGAGTGTTAGTTTTTTGGTTTGCGGTGGTTCATTTACTTTTGGGGACGCACTTCTCGTATTTAGCCCTGCAAGGTTCATTGTGTATATCAAGGTTGCTTTTGCGTCGTGAAATGCGCTCTTAACGGACATGAAAGCCGTTATATGTAAAGAAATCTACTAAAACAAACTACTAACGGACATGAGTTCCGTTATTTGGATGAAAAGGAGCATAATCGAAGCTTTCAAACCTAAATAAGAGATCCTATGTCCGTAAGATCAGAAAAAAGGTGAAAAATAGCTAAATAGGGTATCTAATGTCCGTTAGCATCTAGAGCGGTGGATTTTTATTGTTTTAAACTAATCTATTCATTGATCGATCTCAATTTCTAGAAGCATAAATTTATATTGTTATAATCAGCGCAAATTATAAAAAAACACCCAAAATTGAAACTTGGTTTTCAATAATATTGAAATTCCTTTAAATTTTCTACTATATGGCTATATGTTTGTAACTAAACTAAATAACTAACTAATGAAACTGACAATCTCCAAGTGTGTCTAGTAAGGACGAAAGCGCTCTAACTTAAATCATATGTTCCATCACAGAGTATCGCCAACGTTTGTCGAGTTACTGGTGACCTGCGGGTGCAACCTGAAGCTCTTCCCTGGAAGGGTGTGTTTGTAAGGGTTCTAACTAAAATCTAAAAAAAAAGTATGCGACAAATCATTGCTACTAAACTTTTTAAAGGTTCTAAAGGTTACGAAGCAGCTCAAAACGAGAATTGAGCAGCATGCAATGCAATCACAAGCTTCTAGCGTGTCCTGCAGGGACGAAAGCGCTCAACTGTAAACCAAGCATACCCACTCAGATTATCGCTAACGTTAGTCAAATTGCGGGGTTCCAGAGGGTGCAACCCTTGGGGCCCTCCCTTGGAAGGGAGGGTTTGGGTGGGTTCGAAAGCATTTAACTTAAAAAGCTAATGCTAAAAAGTCATTACTGCTTTTCTTTAAAATAATTTTAAAAAGATTTTAAAAGGATTTAAAAGTTGTTAGAAGGCATTAAAAGTTTTGAAATAGCTCAAAACGAGAATTGAGCAGCATGCAATGCAATCACAAGCTTCCAGCGTGTCCCGCAGGGACGAAAGCGCTCCACTGTAAACCAAGCATACCCACTCAGAGTATCGCCAACGTTAGTCGAATTGCAGGTGTCCAGAGGGTGCAACCCTTGGAGCCCTCCCTTGGAAGGGAGGGTTTGGGTGGGTTCGAAAAACTTTTGAGTAAGTAGCAGTCTAACTAAAAGTAAGGCCCTAATCTTAGGGCGGGGTCAAACAACTCCGAAAGGTCCGGTGACCATGGCCAAAAATCAATTGTCGTTATACGTTTTTGTGTCGGTACTTTTTATCGTAGGTGTCATCTTCGGCGCATTGATGGTCAATGCACTGACGTTGGAGCAGCAGCAGGATCTAGCTCAAGATGTAGATCAATATGTTCAACTGATCAATCAGGGCATCGGTTCTGGAGCTGCGGATTCGTTTTGGGATCGGTTTTTTTTCCATAGCAAGTGGCTGCTTGTACTATGGCTGCTCGGAATTACGGTGATTGGCATACCGGGAGTGCTTGCGCTTAATTTCTTGAAAGGGGCATTAGTTGGGTTTTCGGTAGGGACGCTGATCAATCAATATGCGTGGAAGGGAGTACTGTTTTCGCTGGTCTCCATCGCGCCACAGAATATTATTGCAATACCGGCAATGGTTATCATGAGTGCTGCTGCAATATCCTTCTCCATGTTCGTTATCAAAAATAGGCTCCTCCGGCAAAAGGGGGAACTTGCGCCTGAGCTGGGCTCGTTTACATCAACAGCTGTGCTGATGCTATTTCTTTTTGCAGGAGCAGCTTTGTTAGAGGCTTATATTTCACCAACATTAATCAGTTGGGTTTCGCCCCTTCTCGCGTCCGTTAGCGCCACAATCTGACACCAAAATGTTTGACTTTACGGCATGTTAGCCCCTATAATGAGAGGAAACCTTTCCTG